>NZ_JBDTQE010000060.1:0-16670 GCF_039932285.1 Flavobacterium sp. | reverse complement strand
CGATTTTACACAAACGCCAAATGCACAGTATATTAAGTTTTCTAAAAACAATTTGTTTGAAAGTGAAAAAGCATCACATTATATTCTTAATTTTCAATATAACAATAATGGGAAAACTTTTAGAGCGGAAACTTACTACAAAGATTACAGTAATTTAGTAAAATACGACACGCCAACAGCTCAGTATAATTCGGTTTTTAATAATAATGGCTCAGGTTATGCAAAAGGATTAGATTTGTTTTGGAGAGATGGGAAATCGATAAAAAACTTAGAATATTGGGCTTCCTATTCTTATATAGATACAAAACGAGATTACAAAAACTTCTCAACAAGTGTTACGCCGAGTTTTGTTGCCGATCATACTTTGTCATTGGTTACAAAATACTGGATAGAAGATTGGAAATCACAAATTGGGTTTACAAACTCATTTAGCTCTGGGCGACCATATAATAATCCAAATGAAACTCAGTTCATGAACGGAAAAACAAAATCTTATAATAGTTTAAGTTTTAATTGGGCTTATTTACTAACCACGCAAAAGATATTATATTTCTCCGTTTCGAATCTGTTAGGTACTAAAAATGTTTATGGATATGATTATAAAAACACACCAAATAGTTTGGGTACTTTCGATAGAAAAGAGATTACACCAACTGCGGATAGATTCTTTTTTGTAGGTTTCTTTTGGACTATTAGCCAAAATAAAAAAGACAATCAGTTGAAGGATTTGTAAAAGAACTAGAATTTTACAATTCGTCATCAAAAAATGACAGTTCAGTCACAATCAATTTTAAAACTATAATAATCAACATAAATTTACATCAGAATTAAAAACAAAAACAAATTTAAACAATTAAAAACTTAGAAATTATGACAAAAATTATCATCGCAATTGCATTATTTGTAACTACTTTAGTAAGTGCACAAACACAATTTGAACAAGGAATGGGAAAAGCATTCGGGTTATGGAAAGAAGGAAAAAATACTGAAGCATCTGACATGTTCGAGCGAATTGCATCGGCAGAAAAAACAAGTTGGTTACCTAATTATTATGTAGCCTTAATAAATACAACTGAAGCATTTAATCCAGCAAACAAAGAGAAAGTAACTATTTTATTAGACAAAGCCAATGCCGCTTTGGATACAGAGTTGGCCAAAAACCCAAATAATGCTGAGCTTTTAGTAGTTCAAGCCATGGCAAATACGGCTCTATTAGCGTCTAATCCAATGACTTACGGAATGACGCTTTCTCCAAAAATTAGTCAAATTTATATGCAAGCAAGTTTAATAGCTCCTGAAAATCCTAGAGTTGTTTTTTGTAAAGCCGAATTCGGAATTGGAGGTGCAAAATGGACTGGTGCCGATGTAAAACAATTGTGTGGACAAGTAGAAAAATCGATCGAGTTATTTGGTAAATTTAAACCTGAAACACCTTTTTCTCCAAAATGGGGATTAGACAGAGCTACAGAAGCATTAAAAAACTGTAAGTAATAAGTAATTCAAATAAAACAGAATAAATAAAAAAGTTATGAATAAATTTTTAAAAAATGTAATCTTTTATATTTCATTATCAATAATTGCATTTGCTATTATTTTGATTGTAAATGTTATATTTGGTTATAAAATTCAATTTAATTCACAATTATTCTTAATATTTGGATATTCTGTTTTATATACTTTTACTTTAGGGATATCAAATTCTTATTTTTTTGAATATTTAAATCAATTTTTTAATAAAAATAGATTTACAACAAAAGGCATTATAGTTGGTTTTTTAGGTTCGATTTTAATTTCTTTAATTATTATTTTTCTTTTGCATTTTTTTGAAGAAGTAATTGTAAATGGTCAGAATTTTTTAGAGTTTTTAAAAAATCAAAAAATCAAAAATTATTTTATTTCAACCTTAATTACTTTTATTATAATTTTAGGAATACATGCATTTTATTTTTATAAATCCTATCAAGAAAATAGGGTTAAAGAACAAAAAGTAATTGCAGGAACAGCAAATGCAAAATTTGAAAGTTTAAAAAATCAAATAGATCCTCATTTTTTGTTTAATAGTCTAAATGTTTTAAGCTCTTTGATAGAAGAAAATCCAGATAATGCACAACGATTTACAACTTCATTATCTAAAGTTTATCGTTATGTTCTCGAACAAAAAGACAAAGATTTAGTTTCTGTCGAAGAAGAATTATCGTTTGCTAAAACGTATATGAACTTGCTTAAAATGCGTTTTGAGAATAGTTTAACATATGAATTGCCCACAGAAAATATTAATTCAGAAGCAAAAGTAGTTCCGTTATCATTACAACTTTTATTAGAAAATACGGTAAAACACAATGTTGTATCAGAGCAAAAACCATTACATATTAAGATTTTTATTGATAAAGATTATTTAGTTATTCAAAATAATTTTCAGAAGAAAGAAGTTTTGCAAGACAGGCAAGGTGTTGGTTTACAAAATATTATAAATCGTTATGGAATTATTTCTAAAAGAAAAGTTCTAATAGAACAAAACGAAAAGACATTTAGTGTCAAAATACCAATTTTAACAAAACAAGTATCGGTTATGGAAACAACTGCAAATTATACAGAAAACAATGCTTATTACAGAGCCAAAAAACGAGTAGAAGAGCTTAAGGGATTTTATGGAAACTTAATTTCTTACTGTTGTGTTATTCCCATTTTAGTATTTGTTAATTTACGATATTCCCCAGAATTTCAATGGTTTTGGTTCTCGGCTGCGGGTTGGGGTTTTGGTTTAACAATGCATGCCTTCAAAGTTTTTGGATATAGCAGCAAATGGGAAGAAAGAAAAATTAAGGAAATTTTAAACAAAAACAATAAAACTACTAATTGGCAATAATATGGAAACTAATAATAATGATTACGAAAAATACCTAAAAGCAAAAAAACAGGTTGAAGAGATAAA
This sequence comes from Flavobacterium sp., assembly GCF_039932285.1. GTDB lineage: Bacteria > Bacteroidota > Bacteroidia > Flavobacteriales > Flavobacteriaceae > Flavobacterium. The sequence goes on along the minus strand of NZ_JBDTQE010000060.1, from coordinate 13,738 downwards.
AGGATTTTATGGTCATTTAATTTTTTATATAATTTTTAATTTCATCATTATCTTTATTAATTTGAAATATTCTCCAGAACAGTTATGGTTTTTTTGGACTACTTTTGGTTGGGGAATTGGACTAATTTTTCATGGTTTAAAAGTCTTTAATATCACACCATTTTTAAATAAAGATTGGGAAGAACGTAAAATTAAGCAATTTATGGATCAAGAAAATTTTAAAAATAATAAATTCAAATAAAATGAGTATAGAAAGCAGAAGGGAACGAAGAGATTTTAAAAATTTTGTTCCATCAAACGAAGAAGAAGTTAAATATGAACAAGCTTTTAAAAGGGTAAAAAGAATAAAAGGGTTTTATGTGCATTTTTTGGTTTATTTACTTGTAAATGCGTCCATAATTTGTGGTAATTATTTTGGAAATCACCGTTCAGAAAATGAAATTTTTTGGAGTTGGGAAACATTTTCAACAGCCTTTTTCTGGGGAATAGGATTATTAGCACACGGAATGTCTATTTTTGGGAGAAATATATTTTTTGGAGATAATTGGGAAGAAAGAAAAATTCAAGAATTAATAGAAAAAGAGAATAAAGAGAAATGGGAATAATGTTTTTTTAGACAGATTCTCTCTAAAATAAATACAGAAAGATGCTAACAATAATAATCGAAGACGAGAAACCAGCAGCAAGATTGTTGCAGCGTAAGCTCGAAAAACTCAATATAAAAGTAGATAACATGTTACATTCTGTAGAAGAATCGATAGCTTGGTTTTCTAATAATGAGCATCCGGATTTGATATTTCTAGATATTCAATTGTCTGATGGATTATCGTTTGAGATTTTTGAAAAAGTAGCAATAAAATCGGCAATAATTTTCACAACGGCTTACGACGAATACGCATTGAAGGCTTTCAAATTGAATTCGATAGATTATCTCTTAAAACCTATTGATGAGGATGAGCTAGAAATAGCCGTTACAAAATTTAAAGCTAATTTGCCCAAACCAGAAACAAGTTTGCAATTAGATTTTGAACAGATAAAAAAAATGTTCCAAAATCCATTTGATAAAAACTATAAAACTCGATTTACTGTCAAGATTGGACAGCAACTAAAAGTTATTCTGATAGAAGAAATTGAATGTTTTTATAGTGAAAATAAAGGAACTTATATTCACACTTTCGACAACAGAGATTATCTCATAGACTCAACACTTGAAGTTTTAGAACAAGAATTAGATTCAAAAAATTTCTTTAGAGTAAGTAGAAAGTTTATTGTTCCGTTAAAATCGATTAAAGAGATTTTGTTGTATTCTAACTCACGATTAAAAATTATTTTGCCTACTTACAAAGACGATGAAGTCATAGTTTCTCGAGAAAAAGTACAAGAATTTAAAATATGGATTGGTTAATTTAAACCTTAAAAAGTATTTTTCGAATACCAATAATTAAAAAGAGTGGTAATGTATAAATAATGAAAAAAGGAATAATATATTCAATCAAATGCATTGGAAGCATTACAGCAATTATTAGTAATTGAAATCCTAAACCATAAATAGAAAGTAAAGTCATAAACCAGTTTGGGAATGTTTTTACTTTATAAGCAGTGCTATCTAAAAAGTGAATTATCTTATCGAAAATACCATAAACTAAAGTGTAAATTCTAAATAAAATGTCCACAAGTTTTTGGCTTTCTCCAGGCAAAGCACGAGGTGATTTATATTCGAAAATTTTACTTGTTATATCACCACCAACTGATTTGTTTCTCAAGATTACATAATAATAATTGTATAAAGTTCCTTGTAATTGAATGCAAAAAAATGCTAAAATTGTCATCCAAAAAGAGATTTTAGATACATAACAAATCGTCATTAAAAACATAAAATTTAAAACAATATCAAACACACTATCTAAATATCTTCCAGAATAAGAGGGTGTGTTTTTTAGTCTTGCAAGTTCGCCATCTGCAGCATCAATTCCTGATTTTAAGATTATAAAAAAACCTGCAAAAAAGTAATGATTTTGTAAAATACAATAAATAGCTATTAGACCAGAAACCCCGAAAAGTAACGTAACATGAATAGGAGTAAAGCGTGTTTTTTTGAGAGAATTGGCTAAAAATTTCCCAAAAAACCTTCCGTAATCTGATAAATCTAAAAATTTATCTTTTGCAGCAAGTTTAGACATTTAAGGATAAAAAACAAATAGATGTGACAATATAGTCAGATAACAAAAGTAATCTTTTTGTATACTATTTATTGTATGAACAATAGTTTAGGTTTTGTTAAATATTACTTACTAAATCGATGTAAAGTATAAGTAATTGTAGCTAATAATAAAAATGCCATCGCTTGATGTGTAACTCCTAACCAAAGTGGAACGCCGTATAACAAAGTTAAAACACCAAGTGTAAATTGCACAAAAACAATTATCATTAATAAGTTTAACCCATTTTTTTGTTCTTCGGAAATCGTATATTTCTTACTTTTAAAGGTTAAAAATAATATCAATCCAACAACAAAATATGCAATGGTTCTATGCACAAATTGAACACCACTTTTGCCTTCTGTAAATCGTGTAAACCAAGAGTCTTTTTCTAGAATAATACTTTCGTGAAAAAATTGTCCATCACTCATTAAAGGCCAATGGTTGTGAATTAATCCAGCATTAAGACCAGCAACAAATCCGCCATAAATAATCTGTAAAATTATCACTACCAAAGTAATTCTAGCTAGATTTCGTAAAGGAAAAATCACTGTTTTTCTTTCAGGATAAATTAAATCTAGAGCAACCCAAAGTGTATAAGCGAAAGTAATAAAAGCAAAAGTTAAGTGTAATGAAAGACGAAAATGGCTTACGTCAGGTGCATCAATCAAACCGCTTTTTACCATAAACCATCCTAAAAATCCTTGAAATGCACCCATTCCTAATAGAATTCCACATTTTTTAAGTGTTTCAGTATCTAATTTTTTCTTTGCCAAGAAATAAACAAAAGGAATAATGAAAACTAACCCGATTATTCTTCCAATGAATCGATGAAACCATTCCCAAAAATAGATGAATTTATAATCAGAAAGTGTAAAATCGTTGTGAATATTTATTTTTTGGTATTCTGGAAATTGTTTGTATTTTTCGAAAGTTTCTTCCCATTTTACTTCGGTAAGCGGTGGGAATGTGTCGGTTACTAGATGCCAATCGGTCATAGATAAACCAGAATTTGTTAGTCTTGTGATTCCGCCCACAACAACCATTATAAATACTAAAAAGCAACCCGAAAGCAACCAGATTATTACAGATTTATTGTTTTTCATTAATTATAAATTTTCAATACGTAAAGTTATAGTTTTTAGATATTATTTATTTTCAAACAAATTATAATTATATACTAATTATTTAAAGGTTGTTAATTCACCACTCTTTTTAACCCCAATTTTTCAGCTCTTTTTAAAACAAATTCATAAGCGGCTTTATATTCATTTGGGATTTCACCTTCTAAAATAGCTTCTTTTACAGCTTCTTTCAAAACGCCAATTTCACGTCCAGGCTTCAAATTAAAGATTTCCATAATTTGTTCACCAGTAATTGGTGGTTGAAAGTTTCTTACAGAATCACGTTCTTCGACTTCAATAATTTTCTGACGTACAATTTCGAAGTTTTTATGGTATTTCTTGAACTTATTTGGGTTTTTTGTGGTAATATCTGCTTCGCACAAAGTCATTAAGTTTTCCACATCTTCACCAGCATCAAAAACCAAACGACGTACTGCCGAGTCGGTTACAATATCTTCCGATAAAACAATAGGACGCGAACTCATCATAACCATTTTTTGGACAAATTTCATTTTGTGATTTAGCGGCATATGCAAACGTTCAAATATTTTTTTAGCCATTTTTCCGCCTAAAAACTCATGCCCATGAAAAGTCCAACCTTGTTTTTTGTTAAAACGTTTTGTTGGCGCTTTGCCTATATCATGCAGTAATGCAGACCAACGCAACCAAACATCATCAGTATTCGGGCAAATATTATCAACAACTTCTAAGGTGTGATAAAAGTTGTTTTTGTGTGTATGACCTTCTATTTCCTCGACTTGATTTAAAGCGGTCAATTCGGGAAGGATGATGTCTAATAATCCAGTTTTAAATAATAGTAAAAAACCTATTGAAGGTTTGTCTGACGATAGAATCTTGTTTAACTCATCGACAATTCTTTCCCCGGAAATAATATTTATTCGATGTGCGTTTTTAGTAATTGAATTTAACGAATTTTCTTCAATTGTAAAACCTAATTGGGTCGCAAATCGAATACCACGAAGCATTCGTAAAGGATCATCGGAATAAGTAATATCAGGATCTAAAGGCGTTTTTATGATTTTATTTTCTAAATCAGTCAAACCATCAAAAGGGTCTAATAATTCGCCATAATTTGTTGTATTTAAGGAAATTGCTAAAGCATTTATTGTAAAATCACGACGGTTTTGGTCATCTTCTAGCGTTCCGTTCTCCACAACTGGATTGCGACTCTCGAGATTATAAGATTCTTTTCTGGCTCCAACGAACTCGATTTCGGTATCTTCAAAACGAAGCATTGCCGTTCCGTAGGTTTTAAAAACTTGTACTTTAGGTTTGTTTGGCAATAATTCAGAAACTTTTAGAGCTAACTCAATTCCTGAGCCTACTGCAACAATATCTATGTCTTTTTTAAAGTCACGTTTTAATATTAAATCACGAACAAAACCGCCAATTACATAACTATCTACGTTAAGTTCTTGGGAAGCTTGCGAGATGATTTTAAAAATTTTATTATTTAATGCTTTTTTATATGAAGTGTTTTTTGTCATTCTAAATTTAATCTGCTGTAAAAAACTATTTACGAATTACTTTTACTTGAGAATCATTCGTCAACTTTATAATTGTTGATGGTTTTCCCCCAATTTTATCGTGATGTAAATTTACAACATAGTCAACACCTTTTAAAATTTCTGGGCTAATATCTTTAAACGCAATTGGTGTAGGTTGTCCCGAAATATTTGCTGAGGTTGAAACCAAAGGTTTTTTCATTCTTTCTAGTAATTTGAAACAAAAGGGCTCTTTTACGATTCTTATTCCTAGAGTATTATCGGTTGCTATTAAGTTTGGCGCTACATTTCTTGGATTGTCTAAAATTAATGTAGTTGGTTTTTCCGAAATATCCATGATTTGCCAAGCGACTTCTGGAATGTCTTTAAAAACGTTGTACATCATTTTTTCGCCATTCATGAGGCAAATCATACTTTGTGTTTCAGCTCGTTGTTTGAGTTTGTATATTTTTGCGACAGCATCAGGATTTGTAGCATCGCAACCTATTCCCCAAACGGTATCGGTTGGATAAAGAATGATTCCACCTTCTTTGATAACTTCGTAGGCATTGTGTATTTCTGTGTTGATATCTTGATTCATTATTTAAGTGTAAAGTATTTTTTTATAACAGCTGGAACCCCAGCAACCATACAATTGTCAGGCACATCTTTTGTAACAACTGCGCCTGCTGCAACTATAACATTAGAGCCTATTTTTGTTTTTGGAATAACCGTTACGCTGGCACAAATATGTGTTTTGTTTCCAATGGTACAACTGCCCAAAATTTGTACTGCTGGCGAAATTTCGACAAAATCTCCAATAACAGCACCATTGCCTATAACGCTCGTTTTGTTTATTAAAGTACCTTTTCCAATTTTGATATCGGCAGTCACAATAGCATCGGTCATGATAGTTGTTCCAGATTCATATTCAATACCGAAACGACCTACTTTTGCAAAAGGACTTATTATATTTGCTGGTTTTCCGCCTAGTTTTACAAATTTTTCATACACAAATTCTCGGTTATGGGGATTTCCCATTCCTATTACAAATTCGCCACTAGATTGTTTTAAATAGTCCACGGCATCTTCATCGTTGGTTATAATCCTGAATCCGTACAATGTTTCTGGTAAATCATTACTAATATTGTCATAAAATACTAAATCATCTAGAAGATTGCATTGGTCAAAAACAACTAATAATTCTTTTGCAAAATCTTTAGCTCCTATTACTAACATAAAGTATTATTTATGGTTTGTGTTATTTTTTCTAAGTCGACTGTTTGTAAACCTACATAAAGTGGTAAGCACAAAATACGTGATGCAATAGATTCGGAAATTGGCATTTTGGTTTTAGCTACGTAGTTGATAGTATTTAGTGATGGGTAAAAATACCTTCTTGGAAAAATATTTTTTTCATTTAATGATTTCATTACTGCTAAAAGTGCATCTTCATTTTCAAAAATGACAGGATAATAACTATAATTCCAATCTGTTTTTTCTCGTATTTTGATGGTTTTTAAATTTTCGAAATTTAAGTTTTCATTATAAAAGTTGACTACTTTTTTGCGTTCTGAAAGGATTGTTTCCATGTGATTGAAAACGGCTAATCCCATAGCTGATTGTAGTTCAGATATTTTAGCATTAATACCTAATCCAAAAAAATCCAATGGACCATTGTGTCCAAAATTATGACTGTAATATAATTTTTTATGCAAATCTTTATCATTGCAAAATAGAGCTCCTCCTTCACCAGTATGAAAAATTTTGGTGGCATGAAAACTACAAGTACTTACATCTCCATAATTAAATAAAGACTGATTCTCGTAATTTACACCAAAGCTATGTGCTGCATCGTATATTACTTTTAGGTTGTATTTTGCTGCAATTTTTTCGATTTGAGTAACATGACATGGGTTCCCAAAAACGTGTGTGGCTAAAATCGCGGTTGTTTTAGGAGTAATAGCTGCTTCTATTTTAGTCTCATCAATAGTTAAATATTCTGGATCGATGTCTACAAAAATGGGTGTGCAGTTTTCCCAAACGATTGCGGCAGTTGTTGCTACATATGAGAAAGGTGTTGTAATTATTTCTCCTTGTTCTCCTAATAATTTTAATGCAATTTGCAACGGAATTGTCCCGTTGTTGGTAATAATTATATTGTTTATCTTTAGATAATTTTTTAGCTTTTCTTCTAATTCTAATGTGAGTTCACCTCTATTTGTTAACCAAATTTTGTCCCAAGCTCTTTTAAGATAGGAGTTGTACTCTTCTTGAGATGGAAGAAATGTTTGTGTTACGTTGATCATTTTTTATTTTTTAAATAGTCTAACAAATAAATTTTTCGATTTATTTCTCAATTTTTCATTTATAGCATGCTCTCTTTTTAGAAGGTTTTTTAGCACTAAATTTTCTCTAAATAATTCTATTTTAGATATATTGCTATATTTGTTATAATCTACAGATGTGATTTTGTCAATTTCAATTAAATTTAAAAAAACATCAATTCTATCGTTTAATATAGAAGTTACAGGATGATTTTTTTCTAAAAAGTAATCTCTAATTGCAATAAACATGATTGCTGTACTTTTTATCCGGTGAAGATAGTCTTTTGTAGACCAAACGCCCACACCATTTCTATAAACCGCCATGACTTCGTCAATATAGTGAATTTTTCCATGCTCGGCAATTAACATTTGTTTGAAAAAATCGCCTGCAGGAGTTATTTCATATTGAATAGGATAATTAAAAGTAACATTTCTAAACATTATAGATGGTGTATGCATAAAATTACCACTTTGTGCTAAATTTTCAATGGTTTTATAATCTTTGGGTAAGTGGGTAATGTTGTCATCAATAATACTTCCGTCGGGTTCGTGTAATTGCACCTTGTGAAAACTAATAGCATATTCTTTATTTTCAGAAAGGAAATCGACTTGTTTTTGTAATTTTGTTGCATCTGTCCAATAGTCATCACCTTCGCAAATAGCAATAAATTCTCCTTCGCAAGCTTTTAGCGTTTCTTGCGAATTGTTTAGCATACCTAGATTTTTTTCTCGTTTTATATAGCGAATAATGTTAGATTTTGGGTGTTTGGCAATAATTTCTTGAATAATTGCATCAGTTTTGTCTGGCGAATTATCGTTAGATATTACTAATTCGTATTCGAAATTAGTTTCTTGCATTAAAACGCCTTCGATAGCTTTAGTGATATATTGTTCGTGATTATATGTAATCATGCAGACACTTAACTTCATTGTTGTTATTTATTTAATTGTCTTTTATTTAAAATTGTATTGCCAATATTTAAGAAAAAGTATAAAAGTCTGAATTTAATTAATTTATTTTTTTGTTCTATAAAATTAAATTTCATCACTAGTGAAAGTAGTAAAACTTTTCTTTTTATAAGGTCTAATAATTAGTCGTCCTTCTCTATCAAAACGAATGTAGTTATACACCCAATTTAAAAAAACAACAGCTCTATTCTTAAAACCTATTAGTGAGAATAAATGTACAAACATCCAAACAAACCATGCAAAAATACCATTAAAATGATATTTAGGCAAATCGACTACCGCTTTATTACGACCAATAGTTGCCATACTTCCTTTATCGTTGTACTCGAAAGGTTTTAATGGTTTATTTTGAATGAGTTTTATTAAGTTTTCACCCAACAAATTACCTTGTTGCAAGGCTGGTTGTGCCATCATAGGATGTCCTTGAGGATATTTATCGGTTTCCATCGATGCAATATCACCAATCGCAAATATGTTATCATAGCCAATAACTTGATTGTATTGGTTTACTCGAATGCGTTCAACTTTTTCTACTAAAGATTTAGCATCAAGACCAGTAATTGCTGCGCCTTGTACGCCAGCTGTCCATATTACGGTAGCAGTTTCGAAAGTAAGATTAGAATTGGTCGAAATGGTTCGTCCATCATAATTGGTTACTCGAACGTTTTTCCAGATTTTAACTCCTAAACTTAATAGAAATTCTTCGGCAGCTATTGATGATTTTTCGCTCATCGTGTTTAATATTCTGTCTCCGCTTTGTATTAAATTAATTTCCATTTTAGAAACATCTAAATCTGGATAATCTTTTTGTAGAATGGCTTTTTTCATTTCTGCCAATGCACCTGCAAGCTCAACTCCTGTTGGTCCTGCACCAACCAATACAAAATTGATTAAGCTGTTTTTATCTGCTATGTCTTTTGTGAGTACGGCTTGTTCGAAATTTTCGAGAATTAAACTTCTAATATTGAGAGATTGTGGAATGGTTTTCATCGCCATAGAATTGCGTTCGATTTCTTTGTTACCAAAATAATTGGTTTTACTTCCTGTTGCAATGACCAGATAATCGTAATGTAATTCACCTATCTCGGAAATTATTTTTTTGTTTTGGGTATCAATTTCTTTTACAGAAGTTAGTCTGAAATAAAAATCTTTGTATTCCTGAATTACTTTGCGAATAGGGTAGGCGATAGATCCTGCTTCGAGTCCGCCAGTGGCAACTTGGTATAATAATGGTTGAAAAGTGTGGTAATTGTGTTTGTCTAATAACACGACCTGAACGTTTTTATTTCTAAGTTTTTTTGCTATGGCAATACCTGCAAATCCGCCACCTATAATGACTATGCGAGGTAAGTTTGATTGTGGAATGTTCATTTTAAGGTGCTAAGTTTCTGAAATGTAAAGATAATTGTTTATAACTTCAAAATTCGTTGTTTGTTATTCGTTTTTCAATATTTTTTTATTGAATTTATAGTATATGTACTTTTGAATTTAGAACTGATGCAGATTGAAACAGAATTGAAATTTTGGAATGCGGATAACGCGGATTAAACTTATTCTCGCGGATTTTTGAATAACAAATTTTGAATAACGAATTTTGAATAATAGAAATTGGAATGTTGATTTTTAGCCCCGATTGTAGTGGAAATCATTTTTATCGTCAGTTCGAGTTCCTCACTTTTTTGCGAGGAGTATCGAGAACAAGAGAAAAATATTGGAATGGAAAGCGGGGAAAATGTTGAAAAAAAACTGGAATGTTGTGCTCCTAATTTTTATTGATTTACTTTGTAACAAACTTACTATTAATACTACTAACCTAATATGAGTAATGCATTAGAGCAGTCGTTTGTTGGGCAACTAAAAGAAAATCAGAATATAATTCACAAAATTTGTAGGTTATATACTCAGGATGACGATTCCCATAATGATTTGTTTCAAGAAATTACGATTCAGTTATGGAAGGCTTTTCCTAAGTTTCGTGGTGATTCTAAATTCTCTACTTGGGCTTATCGTGTGGCGCTAAACACTGCAATTACTTTATATAGAAAAAACACTAAGACTGTAAATACAATTGAATTTGAAACTGGCAAGCATTTTGTACTACAAGAGGAGTATAACTATGAAGAAGAGGAACATTTGAAATTGTTATACAAAGCAGTGCAACAATTGAATGATATTGAGAAAGCATTGGTTTTTATGTATCTCGAAGATAAAGATTATACTGAAATATCTGAAACATTAGGAATTAGCGAAGTAAATGCTAGGGTCAAAATGAATCGGATTAAAACAAAATTGAAGAAAATTATTAATCCGTAAGGAAAAGAGATATATGAAAGAGTTGGATTTATTAAAAAAGGATTGGAATAAAAATGAAAATTATCCTAAGTTTTCGGAGCAGGAAATTTATGCAATGTTGCATAAAAATTCTTCTTCGGTGGTGAAATGGATTTTTATAATTAGCGTTTTAGAACTTAGTTTTGGGTTGGCTTTGGGAATTATTATGTCATTTACAAAATTTGATGTTGAAAATACAAAATTCTTAAAAAATATAGGTATTTATAATTATTACGAAGCTTTTGTAAGTGTATTATATATTGTTATTGTTTATTTTATCGTTAGATTCTATTTGATGTATAAACAAGTTTCGACTACAGATAGCACAAAAAAATTAATGATTAACATTTTAAAAGCGAGAAAAACAGTTCAGAATTATATATTATTTAATCTCATTGCTTTTGCAGTTGGGTTTATACCGTTTTTCTCCTATGTTCTAAAAATTAGTGCTGATAAAGCATCATTGCAGGCCACTGGAAAAATCGCTCATATTTCGATAAGTGTTTATATTCTTACTTTTTTAGCAATCCTAATAATTACTGGGATTCTTACTACGGTATTTTGGTTTGTATATAAACTCTTGTACGGTTTTTTATTAAAAAAACTAAAAAGAAATTTTGAAGAATTAAAAAAAATAGATCTTTAAAAAAATTAGTATTGCCACTGACGTAATTTATCTAATTCTTTTTGCTCCTCGATTATTTCAGACGGAATTACTTTCAGGAATGAAGCGTGTTGCTCGATAGCATATTCTACTTTTTCAACAATTTCTTCAATTGTATCGTTATCGTAATCAATATCTAGAGGTTCTTTGATGGTAAATGTTTGAAGGATTCCTTTCTTTTTCATTCGCAATCCTTTTTTATCAAACGAACGGCGAAAACCATCAATAACAATAGGAACAACAATAGGTCTGTGTTGTTTTATAATATGAGCTGTTCCTTTACGAACAGGTTTAAACGATTTAGTTGTTCCTTGTGGAAAAGTAATCACCCAACCGTCTGCCAAAGCGATTTTTATATTTTCGGTATCGTTAGGATTTACATCTTTTTTTTCCTTATCATTTACATCTTTTCCGCCAGCACGCCAAGTTCTTTCTACCGAAATTGCTCCTGCGTAGGCTAAAATTCTAGGCAATAAACCCGATTGCATAGTTTCTTTTGCCGCAACATAATAAATGTTTAATTTGGGTTGCCAGATATAACCTAAGTTTTTAATATTGTCCTGACGACCGCTTAAACTAGCGTTAAAAACATGAAACATAGCCACAACATCAGCAAAATAAGTCTGATGGTTAGATATAAACAAAACATTTGTATCTGGTAAAGCTTTTATGATTTCAGAACCATCTATTTGCAATTCGTTAAAACCTCTGTAACGACGGTGTGTAATGGCAGCAAAAATCCTGATTAACCATTTTTTTAGAAAAAGTATATGTCCAAAAGGATTTCTCTTAAATAATCCCATAATTTTATAAAAAATGTGAACTACAAATTTACAAAAACTATTAAGTTATAAGACTTTTTTTATGATTTCTTTCAACTCGCTCATCATCATGGCAGTAGCTCCCCAAACTAAATGCTCATTTATCTGGAAAGCAGGAACTTGAATATTTGAAGCATAGGAAGTTGACATGTTTACGGTAATAACAATTTTATCATCAAGAAACTGATACAAAGGCAATTCGATAACTTCATCGACTTCATCAGGACTTAATGTAAACGAAAGTTCTTCTTCACAAAAACCTAAAAAGGGTGAAACAAGAAAATTACTCGGCGGAATATAAACTCCTGTAAAAGCTTTAATAACAGTTACTTTTTTTGCTGCAACTCCAATTTCTTCATGCGTTTCTCTTAGAGCAGTGTGAGAAAGGGATAAATCGAAATCTTCCACTTTACCACCAGGAAAAGCAATTTGCGATGCATGAATTCCTGGATAAGAATTTCTAACTATTAATGCCAAATGAGTAACTCTATTTTTTGGATATAAAAGCATTAAAACAGCAGCTTTCTTGGGTGTAATTTGCGAAAAATCTTGATTGTTTAGTAATTCTATTCTTTCTGGTGGAATCATTTTTGCATGCGCGGTAGTCGCTGGTAGCGATTCTTTTGCTATTTTTGGCACATATTTTAAAAAATCTGAAAAATCCATTTCGTAGTTTTTAAAAACAAATTAATTTGCTGGTTTTAAATCAACACAATTATAAAGATAGATTAAATATTTTAAGTTCCAAATTCTTATACCATAATATAGTATGTATACCAAAGAAGAAGCACAACGACTAAAAAGAGAATTCTGGATTTCATTTGCAGAGAAATATCCAAGAAAATGGATTTTGTATGATACAAAAATTAAAGATTTTTCTTTTAAGTTTTTTGTAGATAATAAGAAAGCTCAAGTTCTTATTGATATAGAAATGCGGGACGCAGAAAAAAGGAAAAACTATTTTGAAAAACTGGAATCTCTGAAAAACATTCTGGAAGAAGAATATATTCAAGATTTAGTATTCGAAAATAAATATACGCTCGAAAGCGAAAAAACGATAAGTCGTATTTGGGTAGAAAAACTCGAAGTTAGTGTAAGTAATAGACAATATTGGGATAAAATATTTGATTTTTTTAATGAAAAAATGGACAAATTAGAACGTTTTTATCTGGAATATGAATCTTTTATTAAAGATATTTAAAAAATAAAATAAAAAGTTTGTAACAAAAATTATAGTGACTCGTCTTGACTATATAACCAACAATTATGAACCAAATTGAATTTATAAACCATATAAAACCATTTAAGGACAAAATGTTCAGGTTGGCTAAACGTTTGCTTGTAAGTACCGAAGAAGCTGAAGATGCAACGCAAGAAGTTCTTGTAAAACTTTGGAAAAAAAATGATGTTTTGAATGATTTTGGAAGTACCGAAGCTTATGCAATGACCATAACAAAGAATTATTGTTTAGATGTTTTAAAATCAAAAAGAGCTTCAAATTTGCAAATTGTACACAACAATTATGCTGAAAATGGAGCAAGCTTACAACAAAAAGTAGAAGATAGCGATTCTTTGCATTGGGTCGAAAAATGGATAAATGATTTGCCAGAACAACAAAAACTAATTATACAAATGCGAGATGTAGAACAATATGAATTCGAAGAAATTGCAAAAATATTAGACATGAGTGAAGCTACAATTAGAGTAGCATTATCTAGAGCAAGAAAAACAATAAGAGAAAAACTGACAAATACCCATAATTATGGAATTCAATAAAATAGAAATAATATTAGAAAAAT
>NZ_JBDTQE010000059.1:0-16834 GCF_039932285.1 Flavobacterium sp. | reverse complement strand
GTTCGTCCAGCAATTAACGTAGGTATTTCGGTATCTCGTGTTGGAGGTAATGCTCAAATTAAATCGATGAAAAAAGTAGCTGGAACATTAAAACTAGATCAAGCACAATTCCGTGAATTGGAAGCGTTTGCAAAATTTGGTTCTGATCTTGATGCGGTTACATTAAACGTAATTGAAAAAGGAAAAAGAAATGTTGAAATCTTGAAACAAGGTTTAAACTCTCCTTATACTGTTGAAGATCAAGTAGCAATTATCTACGCGGGTTCTAAAAACTTATTAAGAAATGTTCCTGTAAATAAAGTTAAAGAATTCGAAAAAGATTTTATCGAATACTTAAACAACAAGCACAGAGATACGTTAGATGCTCTTAAAGCGGGTAAATTAGATGACAAAATCACAGATGTTATCGAGGCTACAGCTAAAGAATTATCAGCAAAATATAACTAAAATTATTTTAAATTTTGAATTATAAATTTTAAATGGAATCCATAATTTATAATTCAAAATTTACAATTTAAAATAATAAAATGGCAAATTTAAAGGAAATCCGTAATAGAATTACTTCCGTTTCATCGACGATGCAAATCACATCGGCAATGAAAATGGTTTCTGCAGCAAAATTGAAAAAAGCACAAGATGCAATTACAGCGATGCGACCTTATGCCGAAAAACTAACGGAATTATTGCAAAATCTTTCTGCTACACTAGATGGTGATGCAGGTGGAGAATTCACAAAACAACGTGAAATTAAAAAAGTTTTAGTAGTGGCTATCACCTCAAATAGAGGTTTGTGTGGTGCTTTTAATACCAATGTAATTAAGGAAGTGAAAAACCGTGCCGATTTTTATGCAGGAAAACAAGTAGATGTTTTTGCTATTGGTAAAAAAGGAAACGATGTTTTAAGTAAAACTCTTTCTGTTGTTGATAATCAAAGTTCAGTTTTTGATGCATTAACTTTTGATAATGTGGCGCAAATAGCTCAAACATTAACTGATAAATTTACCTCTGGTGAATACGACAGAATCGAAGTTATTTACAATCAATTTAAAAATGCTGCGACACAAATCGTTCAAACAGAACAATTTTTGCCATTAGCACCTATAAAAACGGACAAACCAGTTTCGACAGGAGATTACATTTTCGAACCATCTAAAGAAGAAATTGTATTAACATTGATTCCTAAATCATTGAAAACACAATTGTACAAAGGAATTAGAGATTCATTTGCTTCAGAACACGGAGCGCGTATGACTGCAATGCACAAAGCAACAGACAACGCAACCGAGTTAAGAGATCAATTAAAATTAACTTACAACAAAGCGCGTCAAGCAGCGATTACTAATGAAATTTTAGAGATTGTTGGTGGAGCGGAAGCTTTGAAAGGATAGGGAATAAATTTCAAATCTTGAAAGTATTACAAAAGAAACGTCTTAAAAATTTTATTTTAAGACGTTTCTTTTTATCCAAATAATTCACTAACGATATCCTCGATTTTTGCTACTAGTTGGATCTTGATTCCAGTGTTTTTCAACGAAATTTTATTGTATTTAGACACATAAATGGTCGAAAATCCTAATTTTTCAGCTTCTTGAATGCGTTGGTCTACACGATTTACAGGACGAATTTCGCCAGAAAGTCCTACTTCGCCCGCAAAACAGAAATCTTTGTTGATGGGAATATCCTCGTTTGATGATAATATGGCAGCTACAACTGCTAAATCTATTGCAGGATCATCTACCGAAATTCCACCAGTAATATTCAAAAAAACGTCTTTAGCTCCCAATCGAAAACCAGCTCTTTTTTCTAAAACAGCTAAGATCATATTCAGTCGTTTTGCATTATAACCAGTGGTACTTCGTTGCGGTGTTCCATAAACAGCCGTAGAAACTAAGGCTTGTATTTCTATCATTAACGGACGCATTCCCTCTAAAGTTGAGGCAATTGCAGTTCCTGATAATTCTTCATTTTTATGAGAAATTAAAATCTCTGATGGATTAGAAACTTCTCGTAATCCAGAACCTTGCATTTCATAAATTCCTAATTCGGCAGTAGAACCGAATCGATTTTTTAAGGAACGAAGAATTCTGTACACATGATTTCGGTCACCTTCAAACTGCAAAACAGTATCAACCATGTGTTCCAAAATTTTTGGTCCAGCGATGCTTCCGTCTTTTGTAATATGTCCGATCAGAATAACGGGAACATTGGTTTCTTTGGCAAATTTTATTAACTCGGCAGTGGTTTCTCGAATTTGAGAAATACTTCCCGGAGAGGATTCTATATAATCTGTATGTAGGGTTTGTATCGAATCGATGATGACAATTTCAGGTTCTATTTCCTGAATTTGACGAAATATATTTTGTGTTTTAGTTTCGGTAAGAATGTAACAATTATCACCATTTGGAGTGATTCTTTCGGCACGCATTTTTATTTGTTTCTGACTTTCTTCGCCCGAAACATATAAGGTTTTGTATGGTAATTTTAATGAAATTTGAAGCAAAAGTGTGCTTTTTCCAATACCAGGTTCTCCACCTAAAAGGATTAACGATCCGGGAACTATTCCGCCACCAAGCACACGATTTAATTCTCCATCGCAAGTATCCATTCGGATTTCTTGTGTAGAATCTATTTCTTTTACTAAAAGGGGTTTGGAAGCTTTTTTTATTTCCGACGTATCGGCTTTCCATGCTACTTTTTCTTCTTTTTGAATAATTTCTTCAACAATGGTATTCCATTCTTTGCAGGCATTGCATTGTCCTTGCCATTTGGAATATTGCGATCCGCAACTTTGGCAAAAAAAAGACGTTTTTACTTTGGACATTAGGTGGGAATTACGAATTAAAAATTACGAATTACGTTTAAAATTTGGGTTGTAACAAAATTCGCAATCACTTGAAACGAAGGCTGTACTACGGTATAGTTAGTTTATGAGTTTACAGGAAAGAATAATAAAGTTCTAACCTTTTTTCCATCTTTTTCTGCGGGAATCCATTTTGGAGATAATTTGAGAATTCTTATTGCTTCATTCTCGAATGCTTCATCAACATCACTTTTCACAACCTGAACTCGTTTGATTGATCCGTCTGATTCGATAACAAATGATAACAGTATTTTTCCAGGTATTCTATTTTCAGGTCTAACAAAATTTTTCATAAAATATTTGTAGAATTTGTCCATTCCTCCTGGGAATTCTGCTTTCACATCAATGTCGGTAACATTATAAATTAGTTCTTCCCCAGCAGCAACTGAACTTTCGTTATCTTGGCTTAAAACAGTTTGAAAAGAAAATAATAGAATTAAAAAAAATAGATTCTTCATGAAATCACAGTATTATTGAGTTATCGTTTTGCAATATTGCACATGATTTATTACTTCTTATGGTTTTTTCTCTTCTGTTGGGGTTTCTGTTGTAGGCGTATCAGTAGCAGGTGTGTCTGTTGTGGGAGTATCGGTCGCAGGGACTTCCTCTTCAATAATTTCTTTGGCTTTACCGCCTTTTAAACCTTTAGATTTTACAGGGATTAATTTTTTTAAATCCTCAGCTTTGTTCATCATCATGTCTTTTGTTAGTTCACGAATCTCTTGTTTCATAAAAGCATTTTGATAATATTTCACCGCTTTTTTTATGTCGTTTGTTTTTTCGTAAAACATCGCCATGTGGTAATCATACAGCATACTTTTTTCATACTGTTGGCCAGAGATTTGAGCTAATTCTTCGAAACCTTTAAAATCACCAGATTTTAAAATTGCATTTTCGATTGCTTTAAAATCACTTAATCTAACGTTCATTTTTATACCTAATGATTTTTCGATGGTTTCATATTTGTCGGTCAAATATTTTGCATGATTATCTGGTAAGACAGCGATTTTCTCTTGGTATTCCATAGACGAAATAGGGCGGTAAACAGAAAAAATTTGGTACAAAGCATTTGGAATTCCGTTTAATACTAACGAATAGTGAGAAGCATTTTTAAAATCATCAAATCCGTAATTTAAAAACGGATTTTTTACCGCGGTGATATTTTTATCTAAAGCTTTTATTTGGGTTTGAAACTTTTTTAAATCTCCATCTGATGTTGCTTGATAATAAAATAAAGGTTCTTTTGTAGCAGCCAATCTTTCGGGAATTCTTTCTATCATTCCTTTTGCTAATTCTGGACTCAAAGAAATAAATCCTGTAAATTGAGGGATATCTTTATATAAAAAGGAATTTAAAAAACCTGCTGTAGCATCTAGTCCTGCAATAATTTTGAACGGTGCAACTCTGTATTTTTTTTCGAGATGAGGAATTAATTCGGCAGCGATAAATTCAAAAAAAGCACCACCTTTTTTTGATGGCAAACCAGTTGTTAAGTCAAATTCAGAATCGTCATAACGCTCTTCTTTTGCATTTTGGTTTATACCTATTAAAATAACTTCAGGAATATCGTCCCAATAATTTCCAAACGCAAGATTTCCTTCAAAAGGGGCAAATAAATATTCACTGTCTAAAACTAAAACTAATGGATATTTTTTCTCTAGATTTTTTTCGTAAGACGCAGGTAATTTTATGGTTATTTCTCTATCAGCATTTAGTTTTGCTGAATGAATAGTTTCGGTAGTGATTTGAGAAAACAATGTTGCAGAAAACAACAATGATATAACAAAGAATATATTTTTCATAATGTAAAAATTATATGAGTGAGTATTTTTGAAGTAGCAATATAATAATTATTTTCTATTTAATAGAGGAAGAAACAAAAATGACAAACCTCCTAAGACGATCATCAAAACAGTTTGAGAAGCCCAAGTTAACCAGCCAAAAGCTGTTCCGGCGGTGTCAGGAACTCCATACAACATAAATATTTCGGCAATAATTAATGGGTAAACGCCAAAACCGCCATTTGTAAAACCTACAGCTAAGGTTCCGAATATAAAAGCAATAGTTACTGCGCCAAAGCTAATATTGCTAGTTTCTTTTAAAGCAAATATGGTAACATAAAACATCAAAATGTAGGTAAACCAAATGAATAATGAATGGAAAAGGAATTGCCATTTATTTTCCATTTTTAAAATACTGCTCATACCTTCTATTAATCCGGAAAGTTTTTCTTTGATAGTAGAAACTATTTTCCATTTAGAATAAAACCATACAAGAAGAAAAACAACAAATCCGATAAATCCAATTAATGCTAAAAGAATTAGATTTGTAACTGGAATTTTTTCTAATATGTAACCTTTAAGGACTTTAAACTGAAGCAATAATGATGCAAAAACAAATAGTAAAAAAATAAGTGTATCTACAACTCTTTCGGCAACAATTGTTCCAAAAGCTTTGTCG
This sequence comes from Flavobacterium sp., assembly GCF_039932285.1. Lineage (GTDB taxonomy): Bacteria > Bacteroidota > Bacteroidia > Flavobacteriales > Flavobacteriaceae > Flavobacterium. The sequence continues at coordinate 11,514 of NZ_JBDTQE010000059.1, read as the reverse complement.
AAAGGCATGTTTTCATACTTTTTTAACACTAAAGCTCGGGAGAACTCTCCAGATCGTGGAATAGTTAGATTCATAAAATAACCAACACAAACAGCCATTAAGTTGTTATAAAAATGTGTTTGATAACCTAAATGTTGTATGGCGTATTTCCAGCGATAGGCTCTTGATATAAAACCAAAAAGTGCAATAAATAAAGATAAATAGATATAGAAATAATTAGCATTTTTGAAGTAGCTTTTTATTTCATGTATTTGTTCGTGAGTAAACTCGTTATACTTATATTGTATAAGATATATTCCTAAAATAAGAGGTAGTCCTATAGAGAGCCATTTACCAATTCTTTTTTTCAAAATATTATTTCAATGAATTATCTTTTTCGTTAGGGAAAACCAACCAAGGTTTAAAGGTTTTTGCTTTTTCAAAATCCATGCGAGCATAAGACATAATAATAATAATATCTCCTTTATGAACCTTGCGAGCTGCAGGACCATTTAGAGTAATTTCGCCCGAATTTTTTGCACCTTTTATAGCGTAAGTTTCAAAACGTTCTCCGTTATTTATGTTTACAATATTTACTTTTTCGCCTTCAATAATGTTAGACGCTTCCAGTAAAACCTCGTCAATAGTAATGCTGCCAATATAATTTAAATCGGCGCCGGTTACTGTTACTCGGTGTATTTTAGATTTTACAACTTCAATTTGCATGGTACAAAGGTAATTATTTTAATGAAATGTTATCAATCAATCTTATATTGTTCACAAAAACTGCAATAAAGGCACGATAATTCTTATTTTTATTTTTGCGTTTGCAGGTAAGAAGCGTTTCTTCATCGGCAATTTCGAAATATTCTAACTCGAACAATGATTGTTTTTTAAATGTTTTTATGACCCATTTAGTTACTTCGTTAGCAGTTTTCGTGCCAAAAAGCTTCTTGGCATCTGTTAAATTTTTATAAATCATAGACGCTTTTACTCTTTCATCTGCCGAAAGGCGTTCGTTTCTAGAACTCATTGCTAGGTTGTTTGCTTCACGAAAAATGGGACAACCAACAATTTTTACTGACATACTATTTTTCTGAACCAATTTTTTCACAACAGCCAATTGTTGAAAATCTTTTTCGCCAAAATAGGCATTGGTAGGATTTATAATTTCAAACAATTTTTTTACAATTGTTCCTACTCCGTCAAAATGTCCTGGTCTGTGTTTGCCTTCCATTTCAAATTCTAAACCATCATAATCAAACGATTTTGAAACTGTTTTGCCTTCATAAATATCGTCAACAGAAGGTGCGTAAATTATAATTTCAGGATTTAATGATTTTATTTTCTCAGCATCGCTTTCTAATGTTCTAGGATATTTATTTAAATCATCTGAGTTGTTAAACTGCGTTGGATTTACAAAAATGCTTACAACTGTAAAATCATTATTTTTTAAAGATGTTTTCATAAGAGACAAATGTCCTTGATGCAAAGCACCCATAGTAGGAATAAATCCAATTGTTTTATTTTCTTGTAAAAAAGGTTTCAAATAAGCTTTTAACTCATTTTGTTTGTCAAAAACAGTCATGTGTAAAACATTAAAATTCAGTGCAAACTTACTATTTTAGTCAATATCAACATAAATTTTTGTAATTTTGCAAATGATTTATGTCCTAAAGCCTAAACAAAATAAAAAATGGAGGATAAAAGAATTTTATATGTATCATCTGAAGTAGTGCCTTATCTTGCTGAAAATGAGGTTTCTTTGATGTCGTATGACGTGCCAAAAATGATTAATGATCAGGGCGGACAAATAAGAATTTTTATGCCACGTTATGGCAATATAAACGAAAGAAGACATCAATTACATGAAGTTATTCGTCTTTCAGGAATGAATCTCGTTGTAAATGATGCTGATATGCCACTAATTATTAAAGTTGCATCGATACCAAAAGAGAGAATTCAAGTTTATTTTATTGATAACGACGAATATTTTAAACGTAAAGCTACTTTTACAGATGAAGAAGGTGTTATGTTCCCGGATAATGATGAGCGTGCTATTTTCTTTGCGAAAGGAGTTGTAGAGACTGTTAAAAAATTAAATTGGGTTCCAGACATTATACACGTACAAGGCTGGATGGCTGCAATGCTTCCTATATATATGAAACATTTTTATAAAGATGAAGCCTTATTTGCTGATACTAAAATTGTAACATCAGTATTTAATCAGTCATTCGATGGAAGTTTAGATGTTGGAATGAGTAAAAAAATACAATTTGATGGTGTTCCTCAAGGTGCAATAGCTGAGCTAGATAATCCTACTTTTGAAAACATCATGATGGCATCAATAAATCATTCTGACGGTATAGTTATTGCTTCGGATAGCATTTCTTCAAATTTAACAAAATTTATAGAAGCTTCAAAAAAACCTTTTTTACCTTTCGCCCACAAAGATGAGTTTGCGGAGGCTTACACACAATTTTACAAAAATCAAATATTAGGTTAATGATGAATACCACTTTTTTAAGAAAGCTAACAGTTGTTTTAGTTGCTATATTTTTCGCTTCATGTGATAAAGATTATAATACATTAGGAACAGACATTGTAGGCAATGAGAATTTCTTGTTTGAAAATTTTACAGGACCATTGGATATATCAGCAGACAATCGAAACACAGGAGAAGTTCAGTCGAATAACTTGCCTATAAATTCACTAGGATATTATAACAATAGCGTTTTCGGGAAAAGTGAGGCTAGTTTTGTAACACAGTTACAATTAGCAACGGTTGCTCCCGCTTTTTATGATACGGCGACAAATATTGTAGTAGATTCGGTATATATTTATGTGCCTTATTATTCAACACTTTCAAGTACAGATGCAACTACAGGAGATAGAACTTATGAGGAGTTAGATTCTATCTTACCTGCAAAGAAAATAGATCAGAAACCAATTAAATTAAGCATATATCGTTCGGGATATTATTTAAGAGACTTTGATCTAGCAAGCGGGTCAACAGAAGCACAAAAATATTACAATGATCAACCAGAAATAGAAGCACAAAAAAGTCAGCTTTTAGCGACTGATGATAATTTCGAATTTAAAAATACAGAAATTAAATTATTAAAGCCTTCAGGAGAGGTAAAGCAAAGACTTTCTCCAGGATTGTTTTTTAATTTAGATGCAACAAATATAGCCTATTTCAAAACAGCTATTATACAAGCATCCTCAGGTGATTTGGTTAACAATAATGCTTTTAAGAGTTATTTTAAAGGACTGTATTTTAAAGCTGAAAATTCTCCGTCAAGTCCAAATCAAGGAACAATGGCGAGAATAAATTTTGCTGGAGGTTCTGTTACGATAGTATATCATGACTTCTCCTCAGCGCCCACAACAACTATACCAATACCACCAACTGAAAGGAAAACAATTGTCTTAAATATGTCTGGAAATACTGTAAATTTGCTAAAAGACACACCAACCGCAAATTATCTACCCTCATACACAGCACCAGTTACAAATCCAGATAGATTATATCTAAAAGGAGGTCAAGGATCTATGGCTGTTGTTGATTTATTTGGAGGAGAGCTAAATAAAAATTCTGCTACACTAAATAGAATGAGAGATGAAAAATGGTTGATAAATGATGCAAGTATTACTTTTTACGTAGATCAGACTACTATGGGAGCAACAGAGCCAGAGCCTAACAGATTATATTTATATGATTTAACAAATAAAAGACCTATTATAGATTATTATTATGATACATCCACTAGCGGAAATTCAAAGTACAACAAGTATATTCACGGAGGATCACTTTTAGATGATAATTCTAAAGTAATTAGTTACAACGGTACAATAAGAGGGACTAAATATAAAATAAGAATTACAAATTATATTAGAAACCTTGTAAAAAATGGTAATTACAAAAATGCCGATGGTTCAAATGATATTACAAAAGATTCTACAAATGTAAAACTAGGATTAGTTGTAACAGAAAATATAAACACAGTTAGTATTGCATCATTTAAAAATCCTTTTACTTATACAATGAAGGATGATAACGGAGCTAACATTACAAAAACATCAAAATATCTTCCTGTAATGTCTGTTGTAAATCCTATAGGAACTGTACTTTATGGAAGTGGAGCTGGCGTTCCTAGCGACAAAAAAATAAAACTTGAAATTTATTATACAAAACCTAATTAATAAAAAATATATGTGTGGAATTGTTGGATATATAGGTCATAGAGAAGCATACCCCATTATAATAAAAGGACTAAAGCGTCTAGAATACAGAGGCTATGATAGTGCTGGTATTATGATTTATGATGGAATAGACTTAAAATTATCTAAAACTAAAGGAAAAGTTTCTGATCTTGAAGAAAAATCATTAAAAGAAATTTCTACCAATGGAACAATAGGAATGGGACATACCCGCTGGGCAACTCACGGGGTTCCAAACGATGTAAATTCACATCCACATTTATCAAACTCAGGAAATTTAGCAATAATTCATAATGGAATTATCGAAAATTATGAGCCACTAAAAAAAGAATTAATCAATAGAGGTTATACTTTTAAATCTGACACAGATACAGAAGTATTAGTGAATCTTATTGAAGATGTACAAAAGAAAGACAATCTTAAGTTAGGAAAAGCAGTTCAAATTGCTTTAAATCAAGTAATTGGAGCATATGCAATTTGTGTTTTTGACAAGCAAAAACCAGACGAAATTGTGGTTGCCCGTTTAGGAAGCCCCTTAGCAATAGGGATAGGAGAAGATGAGTTTTTTATAGCTTCAGATGCAACACCATTTATAGAATATACTTCAAACGCTATTTATTTAGAAGATGAAGAAATGGCTATTGTAAGACTAAATAAACCATTAAAGATTCGTAAAATAAAAGATGATTCTCTTGTAGATCCATATATTCAAGAACTTCAAATGAATTTGGAGCAAATTGAAAAAGGAGGTTACGATCATTTTATGATGAAAGAAATCTATGAGCAACCAAATGTTATAAAAGATACCTACCGTGGTCGTCTTCATGCCAATGAAGGTCTAATAAAAATGGCGGGAATTGATGATAACATTGATAAGTTTATCAATGCAAAACGTATCGTAATAATTGCTTGTGGAACTTCATGGCACGCGGGATTAGTTGCGGAATATATTTTTGAAGAATTTGCACGTATTCCAGTTGAAGTAGAATATGCTTCAGAATTTAGATACCGAAATCCAATCATAAATAATGATGACGTTATTATTGCTATTTCTCAATCAGGAGAAACAGCCGACACATTAGCGGCAATAAAATTAGCCAAAGAAAATGGCGCATTTGTTTTTGGTGTATGTAATGTGGTCGGTTCATCTATTTCTAGAGAAACTCACGCTGGTGCTTACACCCATGCTGGACCGGAAATTGGTGTGGCTTCTACAAAAGCTTTTACTACACAAATTACCGTGTTAACAATGATTGCATTGCGTTTAGCAAAAGCAAAAGGAACTTTATCGAACTCAGATTTTCATAGATACCTACAAGAATTAGAAATTATTCCTGAAAAAGTTGCTGAGGCTTTATTAACAAACGATAAAGCTAAAGAAATTGCAGCAGTTTTTAAAGATGCTACAAATTTCTTATATCTAGGAAGAGGTTATAATTTTCCAGTAGCTTTAGAAGGTGCTTTAAAACTAAAAGAAATTTCATATATCCATGCAGAAGGCTATCCAGCTGCTGAAATGAAACACGGTCCAATTGCCTTAATCGATGAACACATGCCAGTAGTAGTAATTGCTCCTAAACAAGGACATTATGATAAAGTCGTAAGTAATATTCAGGAAATTAAAGCAAGAAGTGGAAAAATAATTGCAATTGTAACAAAAGGCGACACACAAGTTCGCGAATTGGCAGATTATGTTATAGAAATTCCAGATGCAGCCGATGCTATGTCTCCCTTGTTAACAACGATTCCGTTACAATTATTATCATATCATATTGCAGTAATGAGAGATTGCAATGTAGATCAACCAAGGAATTTAGCTAAGTCTGTTACTGTAGAATAAATAAAAAAAGAAGTATATTTTATTAAAAGCGAGATTAATTCTCGCTTTTTTTATACAATTAACATTTTTTTTTAAGTAATTAATTTTTAAATAATTGCAACTATAATGACAATTATTATGTATGCATAATATTTATATTAAGCATAATTGTTAAAATACTATTAAATATTTAAAGAATAAAGAAAAATAGGTTTTAAAAATTATGTATAACCCAATGTCTTAGCTAATTTTTTTATCAATCTTTAATAGTAATATTAAAAATATTTGTAATTTGGCTATCTAAACCAATAAAATTCAAAACGAATGAGAATCTACTTTATTATTTTGTCATTGTTTTTTTGCGGAATCTCGTTTGCGCAAAACACAATTTCAGGTACAATTACCGACACTAACAATCAACCTATTCCTGGGGCGAATGTTAAAGTAGTAGGAACATCACTAGGAACCTCTGCGGGTTTCGATGGAAAGTTTCTGCTTAAGAACCAAGAATTTCCAGTTTCAATCGATGTGTCAATGATGGGTTATGCTAGTCAAACCGTTGTAATATCATCTAAAGATCAAGTTGTTGTCGTTGCTTTGTCTGAGGAATCTTCAACTACATCTCTTAATGAAATTGTAGTATCAGCTTCTAGAGCTCCAGAAAGAATCCTAGAATCACCTGTAACGATAGAAAGAATGGGTTTAAAGGATATTAAAAACACAACAGCTCCTTCATTTTACGAAGGATTAGAAAATTTAAAAGATGTTCATTTTAATACCAGTAGTTTTAATTTCAAGTCTGTGAACACAAGAGGTTTTGCATCTGTTGCAAACACTCGTTTTTTACAGTTAGTTGATGGTATGGATAACTCTTCTCCAGCATTAAACTTTGCACTTGGAAACTTATTAGGAGTTTCTGACATTGATGTTGCAAGCGTTGAGATATTACCAGGTGCTTCTTCTGCATTATATGGTGCAAATGCATTTAACGGTGTTATGTTTATGAACAGTAGAAGTCCTTTCGTTAAGGAAGGAATTTCAACATATATGAAATACGGACAAACGTCTCAAACAACAGCAGGAAATAATCCTTTTTATGACTTCGGATTTAGAGCTGCTAAAAAATTTACAGATCATTTTGCTGCCAAAGGGAATTTCTCTTATCTATCTGCTAAAGAATGGATTGCTTCTGATGACAGAAATGTTTCATTAGGTGCCGTAGACAATGGTGCAATTGGACATGGAACTAATCAAAACTATGATGGAGTAAATTTATATGGTGATGAGGTTACAACTTTTATTCCAAATGTAGGACAAGTAAGTAGAACAGGATATAAAGAACAAGACTTAACAAATAATAAAATTGAAAGTGTAAAAGCTGATTTCTCATTACACTTCAAACCATGGGCAAATGATTTTGAAATTATCTTACAACATAAATTAGGTTTTGGTAACACCGCTTATCAAGGAGCCAACAGATATGCACTTAAAAACTTCTACATGGATCAAACCAAATTAGAAGTAAAAGGGAAAAATTTCTTTGCAAGAGTTTACAGAACAGCTGAAGATGCTGGAGATTCTTATGATACACGTTTTGCAGCTTGGAACGTAAATAGAGAAGCAAAGTCTGATACAGAATGGTTTACAAACTATGCAACTGCATATCAAGTATCTGGTGCATCTGGATTTGCTACTACTGCTGAACAACAAGCAAGTATAGCAAGACAATATGCAGATTATAATCAACTACCTGCAGGTTTAGCTGCTTTAAATTTACCACAATTTGCTATTGCTCCTTCAGGAAGTCCAAGATTTGAACCAGGGTCTGATCAGTTTAATAAAGCATTAGCTAAAATAATCGCAGATCCAGACTTTACAAAAGGAGCTAAATTTCAAGACAAATCAAAAATCTACCACGGAGATGTAAACTACAACTTTAAAGATTTAGTGAAATTTGCTGAAATTCAAGTTGGAGGTTCTGCAAGACAATATGTGATGAATTCTTTCGGATCAATTTTTACAGATTATGATGGTCCTTTAAAATATAATGAATACGGAGTTTACACTCAACTTCAAACTAAATTAATGGACAGTAGATTAAAACTTACAGGGTCTGTTCGTTATGATAAATCTAAAAATTTTGATGGAAATTTCTCTCCTAGAATATCTGCAACTTATGGGGCTGGGGCAAACAAACAACATAATTTTAGAGTTTCTTATCAAACAGGTTTCCGTAATCCAACTACACAAGATCAATATATTGGTTTAGATTTAGGGCCATTCGCATTAATTGGTTCTGCACCTGAAAACTTATTAAGATATACAGAAACTAGAGGGATAAGTGCTACAGGACAAGGAGCATATAACTCGGTAACTAATCCAACTGGTGTAGGTTCTGTTGCAACAGTTCAGATGAGTGGGAACAATGCTTATCACAACGCATATACGGTTGAGTCATTTAAAGAATTCGCAGCGACTTCAGATCCTTCAAAACTAGTAGTAGCAACACCAGGATTAGTTAAACCAGAAAGAGTTCAAGCAATCGATTTAGGTTATCGTACTGTAATTAAAGGTTTTTCTGTAGACATCAATGGATACTACAATACTTATAACGATTTCTTAAGTCAAACTAACACAATTGCACCTTTATACGGGGATGTAAATGTGCCTATTAATACTACTTTAGGTTTAGATCCTAACACAAACCCTTCAATACTTCCTTTATATGCTCTTAAAAATGGAGATAGAAGAACATACCAAGTATATACAAACTCTAAAGCTAAAGTAAATTCATTAGGAGTAGGAGTAGGTTTGTCTAAAAAAGTTTATAAAAACTTCGAATTAGGAGGAAGTTATAACTATTCTCAATTTGATTTTGATCAAGCATTAGATCCAAGTTTTGAAGTTGGTTTCAATACACCTAAACACAGAGCAAAAGCGAGTTTTGGTAATGATAAATTATTTAAAAACTTTGGTTTCAATACAAACGTAAGATGGAATAGTGAATATTTATGGCAATCATCATTTATTGATGGTATGATTCCAGAAAATGTTGTTTTTGATGCTCAAATTAACTATGCAATACCATTCTTAAAATCAGTAATAAAACTTGGTGGTGCTAATCTAGGAGGTAAGGATTACATACAAGTATTAGGGGCTGGAGCAATCGGGCAACAATACTATGCTTCTTGGACTATCAACCCATAATAAAAAAATATAATAATTTTAGAGTTAAGAATTATGAAAAAAAACATAAAATGGCTACTGTTGGTTTCTTTAAGCTTTGTAGCATGTAATAATAATGATGAAGTAGCTTCAGAGGGTCCTGCAACTGCTGGTTCAGCCAACTTCTCTAAATATGTGGCATTAGGAGATTCTTTTGCTGCGGGTTATAGCGATGGAGCTTTGTTTAAAAAAGGACAAATGAACGCATATCCAAACATTCTTGCTGGGCAATTTGCTCAAGTAGGTGGAGGAGCTTTTAATACTCCTTTTTGTGGAGATGATAATCTAGGAGGTCTATTGTTTAGTGGTACGCCAATAGCAGCAACAAGATTGTATTTTAATGGAGTTGGTCCCGTAAGTGTTGCTGGAGCTCCAGTTACTGAGGTGTTAAACCATTTGACAGGCTCATTTAATAATATGGGTGTTCCAGGTGCTAAAAGTTTTCATTTATTAGCGCCTAATTACGGAAGTGCAGCTGGAGTTCCAGCAGGAACTGCAAGCCCTTATTTTGCTAGATTTGCATCTTCGGCTACTACAACTGTTTTGGCAGATGCATTATCCCAAAACCCTACTTTCTTTTCTTTATGGATCGGAGGTAATGATGTTTTAGGATATGCTACAGGAGGTGGAGTAACCACAGCAGAATCCGCTTCAACAGGAAATGATATCACTCCAGATGCAACTTTTGATGGTGCATACAACGCTTTAGCTAGTCAATTATCTGCTGGAGGGAAAAAAGGAGTAGTTGCAAATTTACCATATGTAAGTACATTACCTTATTTTAAGACTGTCCCTTACAATCCAGTAACTCTTAATGCTACTCAAGTTGCTCAACTAAATTCAGGATTTGCTACATATAATGCAGGTTTAACATCGGCTGTGGCTGGTTTAGGATTATCACAAGCAGAAGCAGACAGAAGAAAAGTTGTTTTTGTTGTTGGCTTAAACCCTGTTATTATTGTAGATAATTATTTGACTAATCTTACAGCTTATTCAATTCCGTCATATAGACCAGCAACTTCTGCAGATTTATTAGTATTACCATCAAGAACATTTATTGGTACTCTAGTAGGTGGTAATCCAGCTGCTATAAATGGTGTTAGTGTGCCATTAGCAGATAAGTGGGTTTTATCTAAAGAGGAAGTAGGCGAAATACAAGCCGCTACTGACCATTATAATGAAACAATTTTTGCTGCGGCCGATGCTAACAATTTAGCAAAAGTTGATGCTAAAGCAATCATGACTCAATTAGTAAACGGAGGGGTTAGTTTTGGGAATTATCACATGACAGCTCAATATGTAACTGGTGGCGCATTCTCTTTAGATGGAGTTCATCCATCATCTAGGGGATATGCTCTTATTGCTAATAAATTCTTAGAAGCTATAAATTCTAAATATGGTTCTACACTTAAAGCAGTAGATTTAGGAAACTATCCAATACAGTTTCCAGCTTCTTTTTAAGAAAAAGGATAGTTAAATATATAGAAGCCACCAGCGAAAGTTGGTGGCTTTTTGTTTTAAATAAAATATTTTAAATAGAGATTTTAAAAAGACATTAAAAAACACAAAAAAATTATTGATTTTATATTTTAAAAATTATCTTTGCAGTCTGAAAATAGACATATTTTCTATAAACCTAAATAGCTATTTAATAAATACATAAGCAATGTCAAAAGTAATAGGAAAAGTTTCGCAAATCATCGGCCCAGTTGTAGACGTAGTATTCAACGGTAAAGATGTTGAGCTTCCAAAAATTTATGATTCATTAGAAATCACTAAGAAAGATGGTACTTTATTAGTACTTGAAGTACAATCTCATATAGGAGAAAATACAGTTCGTACCATTTCTATGGACTCTACTGATGGTTTAAGTAGAGGTTATGAAGTTGTTGGAACTGGAAATCCAATCAAAATGCCAATTGGAGCAGATGTTTACGGACGTCTTTTTAATGTAATTGGTGATGCAATTGATGGTTTAGGAAATTTACCTAAAGATGGTGAAAACGGAATGTCAATTCACCGTCAAGCGCCAAGATTCGAAGACTTGTCAACCTCTTCTGAAGTTTTATTTACAGGTATCAAAGTAATCGATTTAATTGAGCCTTACTCAAAAGGAGGGAAAATTGGATTGTTTGGTGGTGCTGGAGTAGGTAAAACAGTATTGATTCAGGAATTGATTAATAATATTGCAAAAGGTCACGGTGGACTTTCAGTATTCGCAGGAGTAGGAGAAAGAACACGTGAAGGAAATGACTTACTTCGTGAGA
>NZ_JBDTQE010000058.1:0-17212 GCF_039932285.1 Flavobacterium sp. | reverse complement strand
AAACAGCTTACGTGCAGAAGGAAACAGTCCACTATATCTAGTCGATGGAGTTCCATATTCATCAGAGTCTGTAGGGAATTCAAGAAGCACAAGTGTTTTGCCGACCTTGGCAAATCCACTAAACAGCATCAACCCAAGCGATATTGAAAGTATTGAAGTCCTTAAAGATGCCGATGCTACAGCAATATATGGCTCACGAGGAGCAAACGGTGTTGTACTGATAAATACAAAAAAAGGAAAGGCAGGAAAAACAAAATTTTCAGCCAGCACTTCACAAGGTACAGGAAGAGTTACAAAATTCATGGACTTATTAAACACGCAACAATACCTTGCCATGCGTACGCAAGCATTTGCCAACGACGGTGTAGCTCCAGATACTTTTGCCTACGACCTAAACGGTACATGGAATCAAAACCGATACACCAATTGGCAAAAGGAACTGCTGGGTCGCACTGCAAATTATAACGATGCCAACGCAAGTGTTAGCGGTGGAAATGCAAGCACACAGTTTCTAATCAGTGGTACATACCATAAAGAAACAACAGTGTTTCCAGGTGATTATGGCTACAATCGTGGCGTACTGCGTTCCAACATAAACCACACTTCAGAAGATAAAAAATTCAAGATGTCGCTATCCACGGCATACACAGTACAAAACAATAACCAGCCAGCTACCGACCTCAGTAGTATAGCAATACAACTGGCTCCAAATGCACCTGCTTTATACAATCCAGATGGAACTTTAAATTGGGAAGGAAGCACTTGGGAAAATCCACTAGCAGCACTGGAAGGAAAATACAAAACCAATACTTATGATTTTATAGCAAACTCACTGTTAAGCTATTCCATAATTCCGGGATTAGATGTAAAAACAAGCTTTGGCATAACAGATACAAGACACGAGGAAACAAGAACACAGCCATCAACACTCTACGACCCAGCCTATCAGGCCGGTCCTGAATTTTCATCACTATATGCAAACAATACAACGCGTCGTTCATGGATTGTAGAACCTCAAATAAGTTGGACGAACAACTGGAAATACGGAAAAACCGAAGTACTAGTTGGTGGAACCTTTCAGCAACAAAAAGGACACAAACTCTTACAAGAAGCAGACGGTTTTACAAGCAACAGTCTAATCTATAATCTAGGTGCCGCTTTTAATGTGCTGACGTTACAAGACCAAGCATCCGATTATAAATACCAAGCCTTTTTCGGTAGATTAAATTATTCCTTTAAAAATCGGTACATAGTCAACTTTACAGGAAGAAGAGACGGTTCTAGTCGTTTTGGACCAGGAAGACAATTCGCAACTTTCGGGGCTGTCGGAGCTGCGTGGATATTTAGTGAAGAAAAAATCCTCAAAGGTAAAACCTTTTTGAGTTTCGGAAAACTTAGAGCAAGTTACGGCACAACAGGTAATGATTTAATTGGTGATTACCAGTTTTTAGATACCTATCTCTCTTCGGGTGTAAGCTATGGTGGAGTAATAGGCTTGCAACCTACCCGACTCTACAACCCAAACTTTGGTTGGGAAACCAACAAAAAGTTAGAACTGGCAGTGGAAACGGGATTTTTTAAAGACCGAATATTCCTATCATTGGCTGCATACAACAACCGCTCCTCAAGCCAATTGGTGGGTATTCCTATGCCTGCCACTACTGGCTTTCCTTCAATACAAGGAAATTTAAAAGCTACAGTTCAAAATCGCGGTTACGAAGTGTCATTGCGAACAACAAACATGCAAAACAAGGAATTCAAATGGACAACCAATTTCAACATTGCAGTATCCAAAAACAAACTACTGTCATTTCCAGATTTAGAGGGTTCAACCTACCGCAATCAGTTTGTAATCGGAGAAGCTTTAAACATCAGAAAAGTATACCACTACACGGGATTAAATGCAACAACGGGCCTTTTTACGTTCGAAGACACCAACGATGATGGAGAAATTTCAGCATTAGACAAACAAAATGTGCAGGATTTTAATCCTACTTTTTTTGGTGGTCTAAGCAACCAATTCACATACAAAAATTGGCAATTAGACATTATGTTTCAGTTTGTAAAACAAAAAAATTACACCGCAGCGGCAATGGCAGGTATTCCGGGAACACTAAACAACCAACCTGTTGAGGTAACGCAGCATTGGCAAAATAGTGGTGATACTAACGGTTACCAGCAATACTCAGCTGGATATAATGGTGACGCTGTTGATGCGGCTTACAAATACTATGAAAGCGACGCAGTTATTGGCGATGCCTCATTCATAAGACTTAAAAATGTAGCATTATCATATAAGGTGCCTGAAAAATGGTTATCAGGTAGTAGTTGCCGATTCACTTTAGAAGGACAAAATCTAGCACTTTTTACCAAATACAAAGGGCGCGATCCGGAATTTAAAACTACGGGTTATTTACCTCCATTACGAATTATTACCGCCGGATTACAATTCACTTTTTAACCTTAATCTTTTACCAAATGAAAAATATAAATTATTATTTCTTCGGACACATGCTACTAGCCTTTGCAATACTTTTAATGACAGTCAGTTGCGACTCATTTGTCGACGTTGATTTACCTTCATCGCAATTAACTTCAATTACAGTATTTGAAGAGCCTGCAACAGCCAATGCAGCAATGACGGACATCTATTCCAAATTACGTGATAACGGTATGCTAACCGGAAATGGTTCGGGTATAAATACAGCCTTAGGGGCATACGCTGATGAATTAGACTATTTTGGAGGAACTTCAACCGACACTAATTTTTTCTACAACAATACGGTGTTACCAGCCAACGGAACAATTCAGGGCTGGTGGAGCGACAGCTACAATCAAATTTATGCAGCCAATGCAGTATATGAAGGTGTAAATGCATCAACCAAGTTAACACAAAGCACTAAAGACCAACTAATGGGCGAAGCATTATTTGTTAGGGCATTGGTACATTTTAACTTGGTAAATACATTTGGAAACATTCCATACATTACCTCAACAAATTATGTGCAAAATCAAATTGTCAGTCGGTTACCATCGGCTGAAGTTTACACAAAAATAATTAGTGATTTACAAACAGCGCAAGCACTACTACCAACTTCCTACTTTGGTGGAGTACGTACAAGACCAAACAAATTAGTAGCAACTGCACTTTTGGCAAGAGTATATTTATATAATGGCAAGTATACCGAGGCAAACAATGCAGCAACGCAAGTAATTAATGAAATCGCAACTTTTACTTTAGAATCCAATTTAGACAATACATTTTTAAAAGACAGTCAAAGTACAATATGGCAACTTATACCACAAACAGAAGGCCGAAATACAGACGAAGGAGCAACGTTCATTTTCAATGCTGGTCCGCCATCTTTTGTAGCGCTAAGAAGTGAACTGGTAAACAGTTTTGAAACAGGTGATTTGCGAAAATCCCATTGGATAAAAGAAGTAACCAATGGAAGCATCACTTGGTACCACGCATACAAATACAAAGAACAAACCCTAACGGGTACCACTAATGAATACAGTATTGTATTTCGATTATCGGAACAATACTTAATTCGAGCGGAAGCCAAAGCAGAGCTTGAAGATTTGACTGGAGCGCAACAAGACCTAAACACAATTAGAAATCTTGCAGGTCTTTCAGATACAAATGCAGTGACTAAGGAAGAAATTCTTACAGCCATAATACAGGAAAGAAAAGTCGAATTCTTCACTGAAGGTGGGCAACGCTTTTTTGACTTAAAACGGAATGGAAAATTAGACAATACACTATCTGGAATCAAACCGGGATGGAACTCCACAGATACTTTATTGCCGCTTCCGGAATCAGAACTGTTATTGAATCCAAATTTATTACCTCAAAACCCAGGCTACTAATGAAAAAGACAATATTTTACGCAGTAGTACTATTTTTAATAATGATTGGTAAAAGTACTAGTCAAATAGTAAGAAAACCAGTTACCGAAGAAGATTACAAACTTTGGAGCACTGTGGAACCAGAACAAATCTCCGATTTCGGAAATTGGGTGAGCTATTCAGTAGCATACGAAAGCGGTCAAGATACCTTATTTGTGAGGCATACCAAAACATTAAAAACGTATAGTATTCCATTGGGAACTAACGGACAATTTGCTAGTGAAAAGTACTTTATTTGTCAGAATGATAAAGGACAATTAATCACCACACAGCTAGCTAATGGTAAAGTACAAAAGACAGAAAAAGTAACAGCCTACAAAATAAGTCAAGAGGGAAATTTTTTGATGTTTATGGTCAATACAAAAGATGAAAAGCAAGACCTAATTATTAAAAATGTAAAAGAAAATCAGCAGAAGACTATTACTAATGTTACGAATTTTTCATACAATGCTACTGCAAAGGCACTGATCTGTGATTCGAATAAAAAACTAACAATAATTAATTTAGATAAAAGTTCAAATACCAAAGTGATAGAAGAAAGTATTGAAAGTAATTATTCAGATTTTGCTTGGCAGAAAAATGGCGAATCGGTGGCTTTTTTATACAATAATAAAGGAATAACTTTAGGACAATATAAGGTAAAAGAAAATAAATTGTTCAATCTAAATCCATCACTTTTTAAAGACTTTCCTAAAGATACGGGGATATACAACAGTTCATTTACGGCACTGACAATTTCAGACGATGGCTCCAAAATATTTTTCGGTTTAAAAGAAAGTAATGCCGAAAAAATACCCACAGGAATTCAAATTTGGAACACAGCGGATCAGGCACTTTATCCGTACCTACAAATAATAAACAATTGGAAAGCAGTACCAAAATTAGCCGTTTGGTTTCCACAAGCCAGTAAATTTAAAATGCTTACAAATGATAAATTTCCTTTTGCAATGGTAACAGGTGATTATCAATATATTTTAAAATACAATCCCTTAACAAATGATCCTCAATTTGATTATAATGCGCCAATTGACTTCTACTTAACAAATATTGAGACAGGTCAAACCAAAGTAATACTAACTAAACAAAGTGCTGATGCAGATAAAATTATGGTTTCATCTGCTGGGAAATACATTGCCTTTTTTAAAGACAAAAACTGGTGGTTATATGACATTAAAAAAGAGGTGTATAGAAATTTAACTAAAGTCAGTACGGTATCTTTTGAAAGAGAGGATTATGATAGGGCTGGCGAAATAGAAGTTTGTGGGTTGGCAGGATGGACAGAAAAAGATGAGGAAGTTTTAATTTACGATAACCACGATATCTGGCTCTTTAAAACAGATGGCAGCAATAGCAAGAGGTTAACAAACGGTGTTAATGAAAAAATAAAGTACCGAATTGTACCGCAAAACGAAGCCAATAAAGTTGCTATCAATTTCAGCTGGATGAATAAGGGAACGTTTAAATTATCCGATAATTTAGTGTTTCAAGCCAAATCCAACGGCAAATCAGGTTACTTTAAATGGCAGCAATCAAATGGTATAACTGAAATTGTATGGAGTCCAAATCGCATAAACAATAGTAAATTTGCAAATAAAAACGATATTTGCTTTTATACATCAGAGAATTACAATAGTCCACCACAGTTAATAGTCAAAAGGAATAACAAAGCCAATATTATTTTTAAGAGCAATACGCAACAAGAAAAATTTCAATGGGGATTTTCTAAATTAATTACCTATGCCAATAGCAAAGACGAAGTATTAAATGGGGCATTATTCTATCCAGCCAATTACAATCCAGAAAAAAAGTATCCTATGGTAGTACAAATTTATGAGAGGTTATCAGACTACTACAATAAATATTTCAATCCTACTGTACAAAATAGTACTGGTTTTAATGTAAGTAATTTTACATCACAAGGATATTTTGTACTCCTTCCTGACATTGTTAAAGAACAAGGGAAACCAGGAGCATCAGCTGTGGATTGTGTAGTAAGTGCAGTTAAAGAGGTAGTACGTAATGAGTCAGTAGATCCTAAAAAAATAGGTCTTATAGGGCACTCATTTGGTGGATACGAGACAAATTTTATTGTGACACAAACCAACAAATTTGCTGCAGTGGTTTCAGGAGCAGGTGAATCAGACATGATTAGTAATTATTTTGCTGTAGCTTGGAATGTTTCCAAACCCAACGGATTTAGACATGAATTTCAACAAACCAATATTGGAGTATCGCCTTTTGAAAATAACGAGGCATATATTAAAAATTCACCATTGACATTTGTAAGCCAAATAGAAACTCCGCTATTGTTGTGGTCGGGTGTAGAAGACAAGCAAGTACATTATTTTCAAAGTCTGGAATTTCATTTAGCGTTAAGAAGGTTACAAAAACCCAATATTTTAGTGTTATATGAAAATGAAAAACACACTATAGTAAAAAAAGAAAATCAAGTAGATTTAACACATCGTGTACAACAATGGTTCGATTTCTATCTCAAAGAGGAAAGCAAACCAGATTGGCTCACGGCTGATAAATTATAGTAAGTAATGCAGTTCCGCGGAACTGCATTACTATTTTTACTAATGAACGCGATACAACTCTACGATACATTTTCCACTGGCATCCTTACCCCAAATTTGGGTAGTACCCACTTTACAAAGTTCATCCGGATCACTTGAACAAGTAATAGAAGTGTTACACATGGTTCCAAGCGGATTCACTTTTACATAACCTTGAAAAATACTAACTTTTTTGTTAGAACGATTCATGGCTTGTGTAGTAAAAGCTCCGGCGATTGCTAAGGCAAATACTGCCATAGGAATCAATCTTCTGAAATTTTTCATAATTATTAAATTTAATGTTTTCGATCTACTCTATTCACAGGTTTTCGATCAATCGCCTGACAACTGGCCAGTTATATTGTAATACACTTAATTTTTTGAAAATCGTTTTTTAATTGCTGTACTCAAGGAGTAACGAACCAAGTGAGTACCTATCAATGCATAGAAACTAGAATCAGTTACATAAAAACGACGCATCTTTTTTCCTTCAATATCATAAACATAAAAACTCTCTAAATAAGTATTTGTTTTTACATCATAAATATCAATAACACTGGTTTGCTTCCACAGGGTAGCATCCTCAAATTTTCCAATCAATCCAGAATGAACAAACAGTAGACCATTATGTGCAAAGCCACTTCTATTAACAGTCAATGGTGGTGCTGAAAGCTTTTTTTCAGCTCTCGCCTGATTAAAAGCAACTTGAATTTGTGCCTTACTGATGGTATCGATAGTTTTTCCTCTATAAATTAATTTTAGTTTAGAATCGGCAACTATAAACTGATTGCGATAACGATACAAATAAATAATCTTTTTAGTACCATGGTCATATAATAAAGTACCATCACTATCGAAAATACCATCGATTTGTTTTTGGAGCAACTTTGGATTTAGATAAGTAAATCCTGTAGTGCCCAAAGTGGTGTGTCCAAGCAAACTTTCACCATTTGGAGCGTGCGTGCGATAAGCCAAAGACGTAGAATCCATAAGTACAGGTATCGAAAAAGGATTGGATTTAATAGGCAAAGTAATTGCTTTCCAACGACCAGTTTTTCCTTTAAAAATATACGGAATAGTTCCGTCAACCAAATAAAAATTATCTGAAAACACTCTTACTTCTAGTGAGCGAAAAGGCAATTTCAAATTATCAATACCAACAACAATTTCGCTTTTAGTTTTTAAAGAGGAGTCCACCGCAGTCAAAAGAAGAGGTGCAGTATAATTACCCAAGTAGAGTTTGTCTGTAGAATTCCCACTAAAATAATAAGAATTAAATCCCAAATCAGCGTCATTAATCTTAAAAACTTGGTCAGGATAACGTCGAACAAAATTATTGCGATGTTGCATGATATCCTCTGACAAAATAAAAAGTACTATAACAATACTAGAACCAGTGACTAAATGAATCAATAAATAACCAAAGACAAATTTTGATTTGGATAGCAATGATAAAGCAATAATGACAAAAAATACAAAAACAAGATTAAACAGCAAGTGTTCATCCCAACTCATTTGCTCTAAAATACCTCCACAAGAACAAGGCACGAACGAACTAAAATTTGTAATGATAATGATATAAGTGGTAAACATAACCATCAACAAAAAACAACCATAAAGTGCAAATTTTTTATACCTAGGAAGCAATAATAAAAAAGCCAATACTAATTCAGAAATGGGAATTCCAAAAGAAACAGGACCAGCAAAAGCACTTAAAAGTGGTGATTGTCCAATTTGAATTTGAAAATTTTCAAAATCCAATACTTTACTTACTGCTGCATAAACAAATAATAAGATATACAGTAAACAGATAATCTCTAATAATACATTTTGAAATCTAACATACAGGTTCATAACTTTATAGCTTAAATTCTATAAAGTAAAATTCTGAATTTCAAAATAAAAACAGTTGTCTTATTGGGAGCAAAACTTTATCAAAAAGGACTAAATTAAATGCTATTGCAAATCATCAGGTAGAATCACAATTGAGCCTTCATTACGTTCAACTTCAAAAGGAGAAATAGTATAATACTTCTTAAAAGATTTTGAAAAATTAGGATAATTATTAAAACCATTCAGTACTGAAATACTTTTCAAAGGCAATGCGGTATGCTCAATCATATATTTGGCACGTTTCAGACGTGCCTCATTATAAAATTGATAAATACTGCTCTTAAAAAAGTGACGAAAACCATCTTTCAATTTATGCTCATTGGTACCAAACTCTCTCGAAAGTTCCTTTAGTGATGGCAACGGTTCATCTAAATGTGCTAAAATATAATCGTAAAGTTTTTGAATTAAAAGTGCATCTGCTTTCCTAGTTTTAATTTGCTTTTCGCTTTCTTTTTCAGTAGCCATAGGATCAAAATAATCCTTTCGAACAGGAGTTACAAGACTCAATACAATTTCCGAACGATTTATCAATTTTCCAATACTACAAGAAACAGAAAAAAGCAGCAAATCTTTAGTTGTAAAGTCTAAGGCAACAGTAGAAGGTAACAAAATACCACTAGAAAGAACTTTTTCAAATCTTTCAAAAGAAGCTGTTGTAATAATGCTTGATAATGGTCTCTCTTTTAGCTCTGCTTCAGTATAGCCTAAAAAGCAAGTTACTTCTGGTGTAAAACTTTGAATAACAAAAGCCTCATCCAATATAAAAGTAGTTTGGGTCACAAATTGTTTGGCAGTATGAGTGTTTACATAGCCGTTATGAAAAATAGCTTCATTCATTTCCTCAGCAACCATATTTAAAAGTACCACAAGTGTTTCCAACTCATCATCATGAGAACTAAGAGGTATACGACTATGAAAATTACCACGCGCCATCTCAAACAACATCTGATGCATCGTAACAATTCGTTCTTGATTATGTGGACTATCCATAATTAGTAATAGGCTATCTTTTATTTTCTACTTTATCTTGTCTATTTTCTATCTTTTATTTTCTACTTTATCTTGTCTATTTTCTATTTTCTATTTTCTATTTTCTAGTCACTCTTTACTAATTACTAATCATTAATCACTGATCACGCTAACTAAAAGTTTTCAAATAAATCAAAGCAGATGCCTCTGTTGTAAAAATTTGTGTGGGTACTGTGGGTTTACTAATTTGCAGATAAAAAGTACTTATGGTCAACAAAACTTTCTCGTGTACAATAAGACCCACAGCTTTTGTCAATATAGAACCAGATTGGGCTAAATAATCCCTACTAGCTTTATCAGTAGATACGACGCCTCTGATATCACACAAAACAGCATAGGATCGTTCATTTTGAAAATGAATGCGATCGGTCACTACCTTTTGAGCAACTTTCAAATCAATATTGGTATTGGACTTGTATTTAAAAAAGAGAATATGATCTGCGATCCAAAATTGGGCGTAATCATTCTCATAAAAATCATGGGCTGCAATCATGTTTTATGAATTTTAGTATTAAAATTTAACAAAAATATAAACATTTGGAAATACTACACTTGTTAATTTGGGAATATTTGTTGCCATTTGAGGTTTTAGTTGTCAATTCGGGAATTTGACTTGTCATTTTGGGAGTTTTCAGTAATAACATGAAAGTACTTTCATTTTTTTAGTGAATTTTAAATTTTAATAACAAAATAACCTCTAAAACAACTAACCAATGGCAAAAATCAAACACAACAACTTCATCGATACAGTAGACGAAGTTTTATCTGGAGCAAAAAATGAAGGTGTATTACACTTGTACGCAGAAGACAAAATATTAACAGGCAGAACCATCCAAATTAAAGGTAAGGAAATGTTTCATTTTGGAACAACGGGTTATTTAGGATTGGAACAAGACGAACGATTAAAAGAAGCTGCTATTCAGGCAATACGAGATTACGGAACACAATTTCCGCTTTCCAAATCATACATTTCACATCCACTATATTCCGAATTAGAATCAAAAATAGAACAGATGTATGGCATTCCACCAATCATAACTAAAAACAGTACGCTTGGTCATTTAGCCGTAATACCAACACTTATTAGAGATGAAGATGCAGTTATAATGGATCATCAAGTGCATTGGAGTGTTCAAAATGCTTGTCAGCTTTTAAAACTTAGAGGTATTCCAGTCGAAATGATTAGGCACAGTAATTTAAATATGTTAGAAGATAAAATTAAACAGCTAATTGGTAAATGCAATAAAATATGGTACATGGCTGATGGGGTATATTCTATGTTTGGTGACTATGCTCCAATTCCAGAACTATTGGAGTTAACTAAAAAATACAATCAACTTAATCTATATTTCGACGATGTGCATGGAATGAGTTGGAAAGGAAAAAATGGAACAGGGTTTATTTTTGATGCAATTAAAGAATTACCAGAAAATTGTATTGTGGTGAGTACACTTAGTAAAACTTTTGGAGCAAGTGGAGCAACCGTATTTTGCAAAAATCAAAAATTGAGAGACAAAATCAAGAACTTTGGTGGACCATTAACTTTTTCAGCTCAATTAGAACCAGCATTGGTTGCTGCA
Organism: Flavobacterium sp.; assembly: GCF_039932285.1. GTDB lineage: Bacteria > Bacteroidota > Bacteroidia > Flavobacteriales > Flavobacteriaceae > Flavobacterium. The sequence goes on along the minus strand of NZ_JBDTQE010000058.1, from coordinate 6,240 downwards.
GCAATTGCATCGGCAAACATTCATCTATCATCAGAAATTGAAACAAAACAACAAGACCTGGCGAATAAAATAGGCTACTTCAATCAGTTATTATCTAAGGGTAACCTTCCAATAATTTCAAAAAATGATTCGCCGGTATTTTTTCTCGGAATGGCAACACCAATAACAGCCTATAATTTTGTGCACCGTTTATTCAAGGAAGGTTTCTTTCTAAATCTTGGCATTTATCCAGCAGTGCCGATAAAGAATACAGGAATCAGAATTACACTATCGAGCCACAACCAAATGCAAGATATAAAAGCGTTGTCCGAAGCAATAGAGTACCATTTTCCCAAAGCTTTAGAACAAACCAACAACAGCGAAATTAAAATCAGACAAGCTTTTGGATTAGAATCTAAAATTGTAGAAAGCAATGTTGTAAATCAAGACTTGGAGCTTAGTATTGAAGAAAAAACATCCATTCATGATATAAATGAATCCGAATGGAATAATTTTATGGGCAAACAAAATATGTTCAATTATGAAGGAATGGTTTATTTAGAAAAAACATTCAGCAAACATAAAGAGAGTACCAACCAATGTGACTTCTATTATTACACAATAAAAGACCATAAAGGAGAAATCATTTTAATGACTTTTTTTACTTACGGACTATGGAAAGATGATATGCTGGCAACAGAATCGGTTTCTTTACAATTGGAAGAAGTACGAAAAACAAACCCACTTTACCTAACTTCTAAAGTCTTAAGTATGGGATGCTTGTTTACCGAGGGAAGTCATTATTACATAAACGAACAACATCCTTTAGCTGAAAAAGCTTTTAAATTACTAATGGATAAAGTAGAGGAAAAATATAATTTTTTGAAAGCAGACATGTTAGTATTAAGAGATTTTGAAGAAAAAAACAGATGGAATAAAACCATTTTAGACCAAGGCTATTTCTCTATTAATATGCCAGAATCTTGTGTAGTTAAAAATGATAAATGGAACTCTTCTGAGGAGTTTGCAGATCGATTATCACCACGATCGCGCAAGCATTTCATAAAAGAAATACTGCCTTATGAAAATTTATATGATGTAATAATTAAAGACAAACTTAACAAATCAGAAATCGAAAGAGCCTATCAGTTATATAACAATGTAAAAGACAACAATTATGCAATAAACACATTCAGATACACAAAAGAAATATTCGAAAACATGAACGAAAGTTCCAACTGGGAATTCATCTTAGTTTCATTAAAAAAAGATTCCGAAAATCCATTTACTGGAGTAATGTTTTGCTACAAAAATGAAAAGAATACCTATGTTCCTGAATTAATTGGAATGGATTACAAATGGGCAAAAGAATACCAACTTTACAGACAGTTATTATTTCAAACGATAAAAAGAGCCAATGAATTAGAAATTTCTACGGTTGATTTTGGAGTTTCAGCGACATTTGAAAAAAGGAAACTCGGGGCAACGGTGACTCCTAAAGTTGCCTACATTCAAACCAAAGACAATTTCGCAATGGAGGCCATGAATACATTGCAAAATGATTACAAATCCATCAAAAAATAATTCTTTGTTAACCCTTAATAATTTGAAAGATGTTTAAAAAAACTATAGAATCATTCAATAGCATTTGCAACGAAATCCTCGAAACAAATGAAGCAACGCTAAGTAAAGCTGGAAACGGAATAACACTGTGCAACAAATCATTAACGGAATTAAAAGACATTGTAGACAAAAAAGATTTCAATACCATTCCAGAGGAAATTGATTTTTTTAGAAACATCAAGCCCATACCAATGAGTTTACTAATCTATTTTACTGAAGTACGCTCCTGCGAATTAAGAATGCCAAAAGCAGGTAACTCCTTCAAAGTACAATTCTTTCAAAAAGAGCTTCGGAAAATCAATAAATTCTTTTATAAGAATGCCGATTTTGTACATTATATGGAACAAGGATACAATTACCTAGATCACCAATTCTTCACAAGAAACCATCGCGATAATTTCCCATTCACACCTATGACAGATTACTACCAATTTCCTGAATTCTCGACAGCACAAGATATGTTGTGGGCGAAAGTAAAAGCCATGTACCGTTTCATACATTACATCAGGCAAGAATTAAAAAAACTAAAAGTAAATGATTCTGAAATATTTGAGGAAAAGAAACATAAAGTGTTAGTATAGACGGATTCAAAAACAGCATTAACTGAATTAATTTATGCGCTATTCTCAAATGGCGCAATCAATCATGGTGCAGCTGATATCAATATGATAACGGCTTCATTTGAGGATTTCTTTAATATTAAGTTAGACAATGTTTACAAAACTTACACCGAAATAAAGGCACGTAAAAGCAGTAAGACAAAATTCCTCGAAGAATTAACGTTAAACCTACAACAGAAAATGTCTAGAGAAGATGCATAAAACAAGTATGAATCAATACTTTTAGAAAAACGTAACTACGAATTTCTATTAGCAGTAAAACCTCAATTAATTCGAGATTTTACTGCTTTTTTTATGCTTATAATAGTAAGGAAATGAGATTCTAATAGTCATTAGTAAAAATAAAAAATCAACGCATTAATTTCAGAACAACTATACTAACAAAACCAGCTAGTTCACTCTTTATAATGTTAAATTTTCTCGTAACTACGAATCGTATTGGGATAAAACCAAACAATTGATATAGAAATTTGTCAAACAATAACAAATCAATTTAATTAAATCCAAATCGTATGTCAGTAACAATTTTAACCAAGGAAGATCTTCAAGAATTTAAAACGGATATCTTAAATGAAATTAAACATCTATTTCAAACTGGAGAATCAGTCCAAAGAAAAAAATGGCTCAAGTCCAATGAAGTCCGCAAACTTTTAAACATTTCTTCAGGCACCTTACAAAACCTCCGCATCAACGGAACACTAACCTACACCAAAATAGGCGGAATAATGTACTACGACAATTCCGACATTGAAAAAGTACTAAATAGTAACAAAGTAAATGCCTTACCTACTCTTTTCAAGTAATGTCATTGCGAGGTATGAAGCACCCAAGCAAAGCGAATTGTCCAAAGGAAATCTTTTCTAATTACTAACACTATTCACACACGAGCCTTTTTTTAAGGCGAACTGGCAAAGCAAATTACTAGTAAAATGAATTACATAAAACACCTCACTGGTTTCTTTGAGAAAGTAGCCATCGACCGAACCTTAAACCCAACTCACGTTAGCTTATACATAGCACTCTTCCAATTCTGGAACTGCAATCGTTTCAAGAACCCTATCAGCATAAACCGTGACGAAGTAATGAGAATCAGCAAAATAAGTTCAAAAGCAACTTACCACAAGTGCCTAAAAAACTTACACAGTTTAGGCTATATCGACTACCAACCATCCTACAATCCATTCAAAGGAAGTCATGTTATTTTATTCAATTTTGCAGACGATTTAAAACCCATCCCAAAAAACGAAAGAATACCAAAAAATGAACCTGTTTTTGAACAAGTTAATGAACAAGTAGTGAACAAGCTTTATACTGGTAGTGGTACAAGTAATGAAACAGGTACTGAACAAGCGCTGGTATCATATATAAACAATACAAACATACCAAACATTTCAAACGATTTAAAGATTGTAAACTTGGACGAGCAAGCAAAAAATTTTGAAAATGATGATGAAATTTTAAAAAATGAAAATTCAAAAGAAGAAAAAAGTTCCGCAAAAAAAGAAGAAAAAGAAATGCCGGAACAATCGTTTTTTGAAAATCAAAATATATCTTCTCCGGCATTCGCCGACTACAATGCGGAGCACACTGAAAACAGTCGGCAAAAAAGTTCCGCCAAAAAAGAAAAGACGGAGACTTTAGCCGATGATAATCGGCAAACTCTTTCGTCATTTGTCGCTTCGAGCGCAGTCGAGAAGCCAACAATCGAAAATGTAAAAGCTTATTTTCTCGAACAACAGTTTCCGGAACTCGAAGCTATTAAATTTTTCAATTACTTCTCCAGTAACGGTTGGCTAGTTGGTGGCAGAACACCAATGGTCGATTGGCAAGCAGCAGCACAAAATTGGATATTAAATGCACCTAAATTCATTTCAAATGAACAACAATCCAACAGAGCAAAACACCTCAACACAGGAACAGATAAAGACTATGCAGAGCCATTATAGCTATACTGAAGTAATTGCTTGGCTCGAGAAAAAAGGCAATGAATTAAACGGAAATCATTTCAAAATCCTTGAAAGCGATTATCCAATAATTTATAAACTCATTGCTTATTTTCTAAAGGATGAAGCAACTTGTTTTCAATATGGCATTAACCTCAACAAAGGAATTCTACTTTCTGGACCAATCGGCTGTGGCAAAACATCTCTAATGAATTTGATGAAATACTTAACACTAACAGAACATAAATTCTCAGTAAAACCCTGTCGAGACATCAGCTTTGAATTCATCCAGGACGGCTACCAAATAATCCACAAATACAGCAAAGGAAAACTATACGAATCAGAACCTAAAACAATATGTTTTGACGATTTAGGAACAGAAAACAACTTAAAATATTACGGTAACGAATGCAACGTAATGGCAGAAATTCTATTAAGTCGATATGATCTATTCATTTCCAAAAAACTCCAAACCCACATCACCACTAACCTATCCGCCACAGAAATAGAAAAAAACTATGGAAACAGAGTTCGCTCAAGATTAAGAGAATTATGCAATTTAATTGCATTCGAAAATTTAGCAAAAGATAAACGTAAATAAATTGCATAATCACGAACACAAAAAAAACAATAACAAAGAGTGAGTAAATGGTAAATCTAATAGCATACGATAAATCAACACCAGATGAGAGATAATTCCATTTTACCGTCAGTTCGAGTGTTTTTTGTATAATGAAATGGAACAAAAAATGTATCGAGAACCTTTCAAATAACCGAATAAACAAATGAACCAAATAACCAACTTCTGGAACCATTTCCAACAAAACAACTTCGTCTTCCTACTCCTAATCGAAATCCCAAAAGACGAACTAAAAATCCATTTCAATAAACTAATTGCTATACTACATCAATACAACAAAGACTTAGACCTCATCATTAAAAACAAAAAATCCTCAGCAGAATTAATCATCACCGCCAACGGAAATCCATACCTATTCAAAGATGTAGAACTACTAATACATCATGCACCAGTCATAGAACATTGGAAAATAACCGCATTCCTGCAACCCGAAACCAACCTAGAAAAATACGAAAACAGAACCGACAAACCAATAGACTATTACGGCATTACATTACGAATAAGCGAAATGTATTTCATCCCATTAGAAAACCCAAACAAACCAACCGATTTAGGAATAAAAATACTCATCAAAAACTACATTATCCACAAAGACAACCCAAGACTTCGAGAAGCCGTTTATGTCCATATCGAACATTTAATAGGAGAAAAAGCTTTTGCTAATGATATCGCATTTATTGAAATTGAGCAATTACAATGCGATGAAGAAGATATAATAGACTTATACAATTTAAGTTCATTCATAGAAACACTTCTCGACAGTTAACTTTTGGCAATAAAGTTATTTTACTGCCAAAAATTAACTTATATAATCTTTCAAAGAATACTTAAAAATGGCAGGTAAAATTCTTAAATCATTGAATTACAATACTATAAACTCAATTTTGAACAATAAACTAAATCGATTTATCATTAATTTAGAAGTTTAGTATCTATTATAAAGCAGCACACGTTAGAAAATAGAAAACCAAAAGAAATTACAAATTATGCATTTCGTCGATAAAAAGTATGTTTTAAACAATTATATTTACAGTATAGTAATTATGTAAATAAAAGCACATATATTTGCAGTATAAAAATTATGTATAATGGTTCTTCTAAAAAACTTAATCCAATCAGATGCGCTATTTTCTGGATATTCATTCAGAGAAAAAATAGAACACAACCCGAATGGCTCTGTTGGAATTCTTCAAATGAAAGATATTAATAGCAATTATTTAAGCTTTAATTACCAAAACATTGACAAAGTTAGCGATTTTATTTTTAAAGATAAATTTTACTTGCAAAAGAGTGATATTCTTTTTGTTTCAAAAGGAGTAAACAACTTTGCTATAGCAATTGATGATATTAATTTTAAAGTAGTTCCTTCGGCTACATTTTTTGTCATAAGAGCAGATGAAAAAGTAATTGTACCAGAATATCTAGTTTGGTACAT
>NZ_JBDTQE010000057.1:0-17424 GCF_039932285.1 Flavobacterium sp. | reverse complement strand
TGAAATAAAAAAGAAAAACCTTTCATTTCTGAAAGGTTTTTAATATTAGATTGATTCATTCCTTACAACAAAAAATGCTACATATTCCTTCTATACTGCCCGCCCACTTCAAACAGAGCACTAGTAATTTGCCCTAACGAACACACTTTTGTAGCTTCCATTAAATGTGCAAATAAGTTCTCGTTTTTGATAGCTGCTTCTTGCAATATATTCAGATGCTCTTCTACTTTATTAGCACTTCCTTTGTGTAGATTAGTCAACATATCTATTTGATATTGTTTTTCTTCTTCGGTGGCACGAATTACTTCGGCCGGAATTACAGTTGGAGAACCTTTAGAACTCAAGAAAGTATTGACACCAATAATTGGGAATTCACCTGTGTGTTTCAAAGTTTCGTAATACAAACTTTCTTCTTGTATTTTAGAACGTTGGTACATCGTTTCCATCGCGCCAAGAACACCTCCACGTTCGGTAATTCGGTCAAATTCTGCTAAAACAGCAGTTTCTACTAAATCAGTCAATTCTTCAATAATAAATGAACCTTGAATTGGGTTTTCGTTTTTCGCCAAACCTAATTCTTTATTTATAATCAACTGAATCGCCATCGCACGACGTACAGATTCTTCTGTTGGTGTAGTAATGGCTTCATCGTAAGCGTTGGTGTGCAATGAATTACAGTTGTCATAAATGGCATACAATGCTTGTAAAGTAGTACGAATATCATTAAAATCGATTTCTTGTGCATGTAACGAACGACCAGAAGTTTGGATATGATATTTCAGCATTTGCGCTCTTTCGTTAGCACCATATTTATTTTTCATGGCTTTCGCCCAAATTTTACGTGCAACTCTTCCAATTACTGCATATTCCGGATCAATTCCGTTCGAGAAAAAGAAGGATAAGTTAGGTCCAAAATCATTAATATTCATTCCACGACTCAAATAGTATTCTACATAAGTGAACCCGTTAGAAAGTGTAAATGCTAATTGCGTTATTGGATTAGAACCAGCTTCGGCAATATGATAACCTGATATAGAAACTGAATAAAAGTTTCTCACATTTTCTTTAATAAAATATTCTTGCACGTCACCCATTAAACGCAAAGCAAATTCGGTTGAGAAAATACAAGTGTTTTGCGCTTGGTCTTCTTTAAGAATATCTGCTTGGACCGTTCCACGAACTTGAGATAAAGTTCTTACTTTAATCTCATTATAAACGTCCAACGGTAAAACTTGATCTCCTGTAACACCCAAAAGCATTAATCCCAAACCATTGTTTCCAGCAGGAATTTCTCCTTGGTAACTTGGTCTTGTAATTCCTTTTTTCTTGTAGATTTCGTTTATTTTTTCTTGAACTTCAACTTCAAGATTGTTTTCTTTAATATAATGTTCACATTGTTGGTCGATGGCGGCATTCATAAAGAAACCTAACAACATAGGCGCTGGCCCATTTATAGTCATAGAAACTGATGTCATAGCATGAACCAAATCGAAACCTGAATACAATTTTTTGGCATCATCTAAACAACAAATAGAAACCCCTGCATTTCCAATTTTTCCATAAATATCAGGACGAACATGCGGATCGTTACCGTATAACGTCACACTATCAAAAGCGGTAGAAAGCCTTTTTGCTGGCAATCCTGCAGAAACATAATGAAAACGTTTGTTGGTTCTTTCTGGGCCACCTTCACCAGCAAACATTCTACTTGGATCTTCTCCTTCTCGTTTGAATGGATATAATCCTGAAGCAAAAGGGAATTCTCCTGGTACATTTTCTTGCAAGTTCCATTTCAAAATATCTCCCCAAGCTTGGTATTTTGGTAATGAGATTTTTGGAATTTGAGAATGGGATAAACTTTCGGTATGTGTTGCGATTTTTATTTCCTTATCACGTACTTTGAAAGTATAAAAAGGATTTTTATATTTATTTACTTTTTCGTTCCAAGTGAGAATTATTTCCCAGTTGTAGGGATCGAGATTCATTTTTACTCTGTCGAATTCTTTAACCAAAAGATTTAAAAACTCATTTCTGTTTTCATCTTTTGAATGTAAAATAGATTCGTCAATTCCTGCTTTAGTTAATTCTGGAACTATTGAAGTAACACTTTCGATAGTTTTGAAAATTCCGTATAGTTTTTGAGCTACTTCTACTTGAGAAAGTGCCGTTTCATCATATTTACGATTGTTTTCGGCAATTTCAGACAAATAACGTGTTCTATGTGGTGGAATGACAAAAATTTTCTCGCTCATTTCACGAGTTATTTGGAAAGTCGATTTTAGATCTGAATCTGTTTTTTCGACAATTTTATCCATTATCGATTTGTACAGCGTATTCATTCCTGGATCATTAAACTGTGAAGCAATGGTTCCAAAAACGGGCATATCATCTGGACTCGCATCCCATAAATTATGATTGCGTTGGTATTGTTTTTTAACATCACGAATCGCATCAAGAGCACCACGTTTGTCGAATTTATTTAAAGCGACCAAATCGGCAAAATCTAACATATCGATTTTTTCCAACTGCGTTGCTGCTCCAAATTCTGGAGTCATTACATATAAGGAAACATCGGAATGATCCATAATTTCGGTATCCGATTGTCCAATTCCAGAAGTTTCTAGGATTATAATATCGTATTTTGCGGCTTTTAATACTTGAATCGCTTCAGCAACATATTTAGACAATGCTAAATTGGATTGACGAGTTGCCAATGAACGCATATAAACTCTAGGATTATTAATAGCATTCATACGAATTCTATCTCCTAATAAAGCGCCACCTGTTTTACGTTTTGATGGATCGACAGATATTAATCCGATAGTTTTTTCTGGGAAATCGATTAAGAAACGACGCACTAACTCATCTACTAATGATGATTTCCCCGAACCACCTGTTCCTGTAATCCCTAAGACTGGAATTTTTGAGGTTTCATTATTTTTATGAATGGTTTCAAAAACTGGTTTTGCTATTTCTGGAAAGTTTTCGGCAGCAGAGATTAAACGAGCAATTGCCGTTGGATTTTTTTCTTCAATATGTGATAATTCACCGTTTAGTTTGTCTCCAATTGGATAATCAGATTGTTTTACTAAATCGTTTATCATCCCTTGTAATCCCATGGCACGACCATCGTCTGGGGAGTATATTCTTGTAATTCCGTAGTCTTGCAAATCGGCAATTTCTGTTGGCAAAATTACACCGCCACCGCCACCAAATATTTTGATATGCCCTGCTCCTTTTTCTTTAAGCAAATCATGCATAAATTTAAAATACTCATTGTGTCCACCTTGGTAAGATGTTATTGCAATAGCATTTGCATCTTCTTGAATGGCAGTATTTACTACTTCTTCGACGCTACGATCATGACCAAGATGTATCACTTCTACTCCTGTAGATTGGATTATTCTTCGCATAATATTAATAGCTGCGTCGTGACCATCAAAAAGAGCAGCTGCAGTAACGATTCTTACTTTATTTATTGGAATATAAGGTATTTGTGGTTCCATTTTGAGGATTTGATATTTTTGAGTAGCAAATTTACAATTTTTTTGTAGAAATTGCACAAAGAGAAAGAATTTTGAAAGATAAAACAAAACATCTTTTTAGCCCTGATAGCAGTAAAAATCCTTTTTTGAGATTTTTCCGAAAAAAAGATTGGAACGGATAGCAGGATATATGTTGAAAGAAATCGTAAAGTTTCTGCTTCTAAATAAAATATTGGCTCTATTTTTGTTTATAACTTTGAAAAAATACATTTATACCTATGAAAAAAATATTTTTACTGGCTATTTTCATTCCGATGATTGGTAATGCACAACTCAAAGACCTTATAAAAAAAGGACAAAGCAAAGTATCTAATATCACTAAAACCAATTCCGGGATAGACATTGCTAGCGGCCTAAAAGAAGCGCTGAATAAAGGCGTTACCGAGCAAGTTTCTAAACTAACTGCTCTAGATGGTTTTTATAAAAATGAAGTCGTAAAAATAATGATGCCTGCTGAATTGCAAAAAGTGGATAAAACTTTGAGAAAACTAGGCATGAGTAGTTTGGCTGATGATGGAATTAAAGCTTTGAATCGTGCTGCAGAAGATGCCGTAAAAGAATCTACTCCTATTTTTGTTTCAGCAATAAAAAATATAAATTTCAGCGATGCAAAAAATATTCTAATGGGGAACGAAAATGCCGCTACTGCTTACCTACAAAATGCAACTACTAAAGATTTGTATATAAAATTTAGCCCTGTTGTAAAAGAGTCTATTGGAAAAGTAGGTGCTGATGTGATTTGGGCTAATATAATTACAAAATATAATGCCATCCCTTTAGTTAATAAAGTAAATCCAGACATTACTGATTATGTAACAAACAAAGCTCTAGACGGCGTTTTTAAAATGATTACTGTGGAAGAAAAAAACATAAGAACCAATTTAAACTCAAGAACTTCTAATTTACTACAACAAGTCTTTGCCATGCAAGACAAGAAATAATATTATTTAAATATGAAAAAAACAGTTTTATTAATCGCTATATTACCCTTTTTTGGCTGTGCCGAATTACAACAAGTTGCCAATCAATTACCTGGGATTTTAGAACAGGGAAATATAAACATTGCTGGTGGTTTAAAAGAAGCGCTGAACAACGGAATTTCTAAACAAGTAACAAAACTGACGGCTACTGATGGCTTTTATAGAAATGAAGCCGTAAAAATATTATTACCCGACGAATTGAAAAAAGTAGATGCTGGTTTAAGAAAAATTGGTTTAAGTAGTTTGGCTGATGATGGTTTAAGAGCTATAAATCGTACTGCCGAAGATGCTGTAAAAACAGCTACTCCTATTTTTGTAGATGCTGTAACTGGAATGAGTTTTACTGATGCTAAAAACATTTTGATGGGGAACGAAAGTGCTGCCACAACATATTTACAGGGATCAACATCGACTGCTTTGTATGGCAAATTTAATCCTGTGATTAAGAACTCTTTTGCAAAAGTGGGCGCTGACAAAATATGGACACAAATTATCACAAAATACAATAGCATTCCTTTGGTGAAAAAAGTGAATCCAGATTTGACCGATTATGTTACAAACCAAGCAATGAATGGGGTTTTTAAAATGATTGCTATTGAAGAAAAAGACATTAGAACCAATATAAGCGCTAGAACTTCTAACTTATTGAAGAATGTTTTTGCCATGCAAGACAAGAAATAATAATTATTGAATAAAATTTATCTTTTTAACATTTAATAATAAAATAACATTGCTTTAACTCTAATTTGTGAAAATTATCTTGTTCTTTGTACAAGAATTCATAAAATTTGGTTTGGTTTGGTTAGTTTATAGAAAAGTCAGCACTTAGGTACTGACTTTTCTTATTTTTATCTAGAATAGAAAATTGAATCCCAGTTTAAAGTTTCTTCCTCTTGTGCTATAACCTACACTTTCTACAAAGTCTTCATTAAGAATATTTGTTGCTGCTAGGTATATATTAAATCTACTTTTTATTAATTCATATTTTACAGTTGCGTTAACTAATTTGTATGAATCTAAAACAATCTGTGTTGTTGCAAAAGTTCCTCCATCAAAAAAAGCATCAGTTCTCTTATCTACATATTGATAATTGACATTAAAAAACGTTCTTGAAGTTACTTGATAATCTAACGAAACATTCCCTTTGTGCTTAGGAATTAACCTGTTTAGTTTTTCTTCCGGTTGCGTAAAGCTATAGTTTCCGTTTACTTTTAGTTTATCCGAAAAAGCACAAGAAATCATAGTTTCAACTCCTTTTGTCTTAATTTTTCCGTCAACATTTACATAATTAGACACATAAGTACTTGGATCTGTATAAAAACCTATTGAATTTTTATCTTCTCTCTGGAAAACAACTGCGTTTATCATCAATTTTTTGTTTAATAAATTGGTTTCGAAACCAGCTTCGGCAGTAGCACTTTCTTCAGGAGTTAGCAATAAGTTTCCGTATGGCGAATACAATTGGTACAAACTTGGTGTAATGTATGCAGTACTGTATGATGCTAACAATTTCAATGGTAATTCTTTGAAAGAAAATGAAGGATTCACATTGTACACAAAATGATTTCCGTAAATGTTATGCGTGTTGTATCTAGCGCCAGCATTAATATTTAATCCGAAATCTGAATTATAAACTGCCGTTACATAAGGATCTATCGATGAAAATCTTGCTATTTCTTTCGAAATATTATCATATTGAGTTACACTATTCATTTCATTAAATTGAAATTGACCTCCAACTACAACAAATAATTGCTCTAATATTGAATATTTATTAAAAGCATCAATACTTGCATTTCTTGATTTATAATTACTTGCATCTACAACACTTGTCCAAGAATTAAATACATTATAATTTCTTTCGATAGTATTAAAAGCAGAATTCAATACAAATTCTCCTTTATTGTATTTGTATTTTGGTGAAAAACCAAAACGAAATTGTTCTGAAATAGAATTATTTAAATTTGTATCTGGATTACTAAAATTATCAAATCCTGAGTCGAAATCATTTTTTATTCTGTCGTAATTTGCAAAAAAGTTTAAATCTAATTTTGATGTTGCTTTAAATCCTAATTTAACTAATGAGTTCACTTTAGAAAAAGCATCTGTTTCATAAGTAGTATTTACTGGTGCTGAAGCCTCAGATATCCCTGTAGTTTCTGTACTGTTTAAAGTTGCGTAATAGTTAAACTTATTTACTGTTCCATTTACTGCAAAACCTTCACTATAATCTTGTGGCTCATACTTTTTAGTGTTATTTGTAGTTTGTTGCGAGCCAAAACTCATATAAGCATTTCCAGCAATTTCTTTCTTAGTTGCTTCTTTTAGGGTAATATTAATTACTCCTGCAGCAGCGCCAGTTCCGTATAAAGTACTAGAAGCGCCTTTTAGAATTTCGATACTCTCTACTTGTTCTACAGGAATTAATCTCAAATCATATTCGAGGTTTATTCCTGAAGCATCGGTTACAGGAATACCGTCAATCATGATTAATGTTTGGCGATTACGAGCACCACGAACATAGTACCCTAAATTTTTTCCAGATCCACTTTGATTTCCATTTATTTCAACTCCAGCTACTGAGCTTAAGATTGTTGCAAGAGACTGACCAGATTTTTTTTCTAACTCTTGGGCAGTAATTTTCACAATTACTTTTCCAGATTTTTCTTTAGCTAGGGCAAATTTTGAGTCTGAAACTAACACTTCATTTAGATTCTTAATAGAATCATTTTCTTGTGCAAACGCACCAATACTTGTCAATACAAAAGCACTAACAAAAGCAATTTTTTTGTTCATTTTAATAAAACATTTTTAATAATAAAAATGGGAGAAAAGCATGAAATTACCCATACCCAAACCTTTTTTCCCGAAAGTTTGATACATCATCGAATTTAGGCAGGTCTCCTGGCTTGCGTCTTGTTGTTTACCTTCCCATCCCAAAATATTAGACAGTGGCTTTGTAGATAACAACAAGCTTATTAGCTTACAGTTGCGGGAACAGCTTTGGTATTTATCCAAATTCCCTTTTAATTCTTTTCTTTTTATTAAAAGATAGAAACCTTAATTCGGGTGCAAAGATAACTTTAAACTTTGAATAAAAAATAAATTTGATTTTTAAAAACTATTAAATATACCTTTGCAATTCTTGAAAACACATTTTATGAATTCTAAATTATTAAAAAACATATTGTTCTTATTTATAATTTCGATTGTAAGTTGCAAACAAAATAATAATATTCCAATCACTACAAAATCGGAAGTTGAAAACACAGTAAGCTATGCGAAAGGCTTAGAAATATACAAACACAATGGTTTTTCGATAGTAAAAATAAAAAAACCTTGGCCAAAATCCACAAAAGATTATACTTATATTTTGCAAGAAAAAAACGGAATTATTCCAGATAGCTTGAAAGAAAATATGATTATTCAGGTTCCTATAAAAACCATTATTGTTACATCTACAACACATATCGCACCACTAGAAATGCTCGGCGAGGAAAACAGTTTAGTCGGATTTCCAAATCTAAATTATATCTCTTCCGAAAAAATCAGAACCAGAATTGATGCTGGAAAAATAAAAGAATTAGGTGCTAACCAAAGTTTAAATATTGAAGTCGCTATCGATTTAGCTCCATCAATATTTATGGGTTATGGCTTAGACAACAACAATCCTACACTAGATAATTTACAAAAAAGTGGACAAAAAACAATCTTAAATGGCGATTGGAACGAACAAACACCATTAGGTAAAGCAGAATGGATAAAGTTATTTGGTTCTTTATATAACAAAGAGAAATTAGCAAACGATTTGTTTTCAAAAATTGAAAAAGATTATAATAAAACTTTACTTTTAGCAAAAAAGACTTCTTCCAAACCTACCGTTTTAACAGGTTCTATGTTTGAAGATGTTTGGTATGTACCACAAGGAGAAAGTTGGGGTTCGTTATTTTTAAGAGATGCTGGAACCAATTATCTTTGGAAACAAGAAAAAGGAACTGGTGGCTTATCCTTATCCTTCGAAACCGTTTTTGAAAAAGCTCAAAATGCTGATTTATGGATTGGTCCTGGGCTATTTTCATCATTAGAAGAAATGCAAAAAACTAATCCACATTATGCTCAATTTAAGGCTTTCAAAACAAAAAACGTGTATTCATACAGTATAAAAAAAGGAAAAACTGGCGGATTAATTTATTTTGAATCATCACCAACTAGACCAGATTTAGTTTTAAAAGATATTCTTAAAATTGCACACCCCGAATTATTACCTAACTATAAACTAACCTTTTTTGAAAAATTAAATTAATTTGAAAATCAATCAAAAACATACTCTTCTTTTTGTTTTATTGACGTTGTCATTACTTTTTTTATTGGTTTTAAATATCAGTTTAGGTCAGGTTTTTATTCCTTTCAAAGAAATTTTTAAGAGCCTAACAGGATCGCAAGCAAGCAAAGAAACTTGGGAATATATTATTTTCAATTATCGTTTACCCAAAGCCATTACAGCGATTTTAGTAGGAATGGGATTGTCTATTTCTGGATTATTAATGCAAACTTTATTTAGAAATCCATTAGCTGGACCTTATGTTTTAGGATTGAGTTCCGGTTCGAGTTTGGGTGTTGCATTTGTCATTTTAGGCACAAGCTACTTACCTAATATTATCTCAAATTATTTTTTATCACCTTACGGAATTATGTTAGCTTCTTGTTTTGGGAGTTTACTGGTTTTATTTCTAGTTTTATTAGTTTCTAAACGATTGCGAGATACTGCTACCATTCTTATTGTGGGACTTATGTTTAGTAGTTTTGCTGGTGCAATAGTTAGTGTTTTGACCTATTTTTCTTCTGCAGAACAGTTACAAAAATTTACTTTTTGGTCTATGGGAAGTTTGGGTAACTTATCTTGGAGCCAAATTTTAATTCTTTTTACAGCAGTAATAATTGGTTTGTTTTTAAGTGTTTTTAATGTAAAATCTCTCGATGCTTTATTGTTGGGGGAAAATTATGCTCGAAGTATGGGGATAAATTTCAAAAAAGCGAAATTCATCATAATTATAGCAACAAGCATTTTAGCTGGAAGTATCACTGCATTTGCAGGGCCAATAGCTTTTATTGGACTAGCTGTCCCGCATATTGCAAAAATGATTTTTTACACCAGTAATCATTGGATTTTATTTTGGAGTACGCTACTTTTTGGAGCTATCATTATGTTAATATGTGATATAGTTTCGCAAATGCCTGGAACAAATATTACCTTACCAATAAATGCAATAACCTCAATAATTGGTGCGCCAGTTGTAATTTGGTTATTAGTTCGCAAAAGAAGTTTTAATTAATGGAAAACGTAAAAAACATATTACATACTTCAAAT
Source organism: Flavobacterium sp. (assembly GCF_039932285.1). Lineage (GTDB taxonomy): Bacteria > Bacteroidota > Bacteroidia > Flavobacteriales > Flavobacteriaceae > Flavobacterium. The sequence goes on along the minus strand of NZ_JBDTQE010000057.1, from coordinate 7,531 downwards.
TTAAGCATTGGATATAGATCCAAAAAAGAGATTGTTTCTATTGCCAAAAATCTTAATTTAAATTTTCAGGAAGGAAAACTAATTACATTAATTGGTGCCAATGGGATTGGAAAATCGACATTATTAAGAACATTAACTGGCATCCAAAAATCATTATCTGGAAACGTTTTTTTAAATAACAAATTGATTGAGAGTTATGACAACCAAACATTAGCTCAAAATTTGAGTGTAGTTCTTACTGAAAAATTGCCCCCCAGTAATTTGACCGTATATGAACTAGTAGCACTTGGAAGACAACCTTATACCAACTGGATTGGAAAACTTTCTGCCTTAGACATTCAAAAAGCAACCGAAGCCATACAACTTACAAATATCGCCCATTTATCTGATAAGAAGCATTTCGAAATTAGCGATGGTCAGTTGCAAAAAGCACTTGTTGCAAGAGCTTTAGCCCAAGACACACCACTTATTATTCTGGACGAACCTACAACTCATTTAGATTTATTACATAAAGTTTCTCTTTTTAAGTTGCTTAAAAAACTGACTAAAGAAACAGGAAAATGCATCCTTTTTTCGACTCATGATATCGATTTAGCCATTCAACTAAGTGATGAGATGGTTGTAATGGCAAATGGAAGTATAGTTCAAAATGAGCCTTGCAATTTAATTTCCAATGGTACTTTTAATACATTATTTAAAGATGATAATATTATCTTTGATGACCAAAAAGGAAAATTTATTTTTAGATAATTTAGTCTTTATTAAGTAACTATTTCTTCAGAAAATATAAAGATTAAAACAATATCAATCCAAATAATGTAACATCAAATTGTTACACATATCATAAAAAAAATATTTTTTTTTATTTAAGATTGTATATATTTACTTATTAAATATTTTTTTATGAAAAAAATACTACTCCTTTTGTTTTTTATTTCAACTTTATCTTTCGGACAAAATGAAACAAAAATAGATTCTATCCACAAAATTATTGCAAGAAGCAAATCTGATTCTATAATTTCAACTCTCTATTATAGTCTTTCATTACTTCATTCAAATAAAGACTCGGTTATTAATCAGTTAAATAAATCATTATATTTTTCTCGAAAAGGAAAAATTCCTGAACTTATTACTTTCTCAAGAAATGGAATTGCAGCATGGAAAAGTAAATACGTGAATCGAAATGCAGCTATGGCTGAACATTATTCATCAATTGTGGAGTTAAAAAAATATAATTTTCAGAAAGGATTAGCCAACAATTATATCAGATTAGGATATTACTACACAACCGATGCAACCAAGAAAGATTCAAGTAATTATTTTTTAAAAAAAGGATTAGAAATTGCAGAAGTGATAAAAAACAATAATCTTCAATTATTAGCCTATCAAGCATTGGGGAATATTGAATATAATAACTCAAATTATAATGATGCACTTGAAATATATATTAAATATGAAAAAATTTGTGCTGGAAATAAACAGTATACTGGAAATATAAACCATGCCCACATACTTCACAGAATTGGTGATATTTTACTAAGAACTACCGAGCATAAAAAAGCTTTAGAGTATTTTTCAAAAGCTAAAGAATATTATATTAAAAATGGAAATAAGATTGATTTAATTGAATTAAATTTATCAATTGTAGATGTATACATTGTTTTAAAACAGTATAAAAAAGCTCTCGATATAATTAATGGGTGCGAATCTAGTATAAGTGATTTTAAACTTGATGTTACACGATCATCATTACTGTATTCAAACAAAGGACTATGTTTAGAAAAGCTAAATCAAAATGCGCAAGCTGAAAAGTATTACGTAAAAGCCATTAAAATTGCAAAAGAACAAAAACACAACCCAACAATAATTTCTGCATTAACTTTCATAGCTGATTATTATTTAAATTCCGAGCAATTGGTTTTGGCTGAGAAAAACTATCTTGAAGCAGAAAAAATATTTAAAGACACAAAAGATAATGAAACTGAAAAATTAATTCCCATATATAATGGGTTAAAAAAAATAAGCGAAAAACAAAAAAACTATGATATAGCCATTTTGTTTTCTAATAAAATGCAAGAAGCAGAAAAAATTCAAAAAGACAAAAATATTGATTCGAAATTATTAGAACTAGATGCAAAATTTCAAAATGAAAAAAAAGGGAAGGAAATTCAAGATTTGTCATCAAAAAACAGAATACTTGACTTACAAAATAAATTAGCTGCAAAACAAACTTATATTTTTTTAGGTATTTTAGGATTACTATTAACAATCGCGACATTTTTATTTTATGCTTACCGAAACAAAATAAAAACAGCTCAAAAACTTAATGAATTGAATGAGCTAAAATCACGTTTTTTCGCTAATATTTCACACGAATTTAGAACGCCACTAACACTCATAAAAAGCCCTGTTCAAAGTTTACAATCTGAAGTCAAAGACAAAAATCAAAAAAACAAACTCGATTTAATTGATAAAAACGCTAACCGAATGCTCGAATTGGTAGATCAATTATTAGAATTATCTAAAATAGATAATGGCAAATTACAATTGTTATTAAAAGATGGTAATATAGGATCATTTTTAGCTTCAATTATCGAACCATTTGATTTTCAAGCTAAAGAAAAGAAGTTTCAATTTACTTCAACTATTCAAAAAAATGACACAAATCATCATTTTGACAAAGATGTAATCGAAAAAATGGTAACAAATTTACTTTCTAATGCATTAAAATATACATCAGAAAATGAAAAAATTAGTTTTGATTCTAGAATAGAAAATAATCAATTGCAAATCAAAGTTTCCAATTCGGGTTCAGATATTAAAAAAGAAGAATTACCAAAACTTTTTGAGCGTTTCTATCAGAAAAAAGAAAACCAACAAGGCGTTGGAATCGGATTGGCTTTAGTAAAAGAATTAGTTGAATTATATAAAGGTAAAATCGAAACCAATCTAGAAAATGATATTTTGAGTTTTACAATTTTGATTCCATTAGAGAAATCAAATACCAATGCTATCATTGTAACCCAAGAAAAACAAAAAACTACTACAAATAACATTCTTAATTCTGAAAACGAATTTCCAATCTTATTAATCGTTGATGATAATGCCGAAATTAGAAATGTTCTTACTGATATTTTTAAGGAAAATTATCAAATTTTAGAAGCAAATGATGGAGAACAAGCCTTGAAAATTGCTCAAAAACAAATTCCAGATTGTATTATTAGTGATGTAATGATGCCCAAAATAGATGGTTTTGAATTTACCAAAGCAATAAAATCAAATGAATTAACGTCCTTTATCCCAGTAATATTATTAACTGCTAAAACTTCGGACGAAGCACATCTTGAAGGAATAAAAAGTACAGCAGACGCATACCTCACCAAACCTTTTAATAATAAAATTGTAAAAGAAACCGTTACAAAATTAATTAACGAACGTAAAAAACTGCAAGAAAGGTACAGCCAAGAATTGGTTTTACGACCAGTTGATATTGTAATTAATTCTGTTGACGAAAAATTTATTGAAAAACTACAACACGTTTTAGACAAAGAACTTTCGAATGCGGATTTTTCAACCGATAATTTTGCAGTAGCAATTGGAATGAGTAGAATGCAATTGCATCGAAAACTAAAATCCTTACTTGGCGTTTCGGCAACTGAATTCTTAAGAAACGAAAGACTAAAAACTGCTACCAAATTACTTAAAAAAGGAAATGGAAATATTTCCGATATTGCTTATGCAGTTGGTTTTAATGATGTATCCTATTTTTCTAAATGTTTTAAAGAAATGTATGATTGTACTCCTACTGAATTTCTCGAAAAACAATAATTTATTTATTTTTAGATAATTATATTTTTTCTTAAAATGATGAAAACACAAATCTTTTACAACAAATTGTTACTCCAAACATAATTAATAAGTTCCGCAGAAGTTTTAGAATTTGTTTTTTTTCTCATATTTCGTTTATGATTTTCTATCGTGTGATAGGATAAAAAAAGGGTTTTTGCAATTTCGGGAGAATTCAAGCCTTTTGCCATTAATTTCAGTATTTCTTGTTCTCTTTTTGTAATATTTGGCAAATCTACATTTACTAACTTCATCTCATCTTTCGCTATATTAAAATAGATGTTTTTATTAGCAATTTTGTCAGTAAGCGTCATAAGAATAGGCTTTTCCTTGAAACTCAAATGAGATAAATCGGTAATCATGATTATTCCGCAAGTAGTTCTGTCAACTTTATTGATAAATAAATTGGGCATCTGAATAAGTACCCAACGATATTCACTTGACGAATTAAGCATTCTAGCATAAATATTTACTCGAACATTTGACTGCCTTTCTGTAGGAAGTTCTTCAATTTTTTGAACAGCTAAATTAAGAGCTGATAGCACATAAAAACTATCATCAGGATGAAGATTCTCTACCAGAAAAAGTGCTGTCCCATTTGTCCATTTTTCATGACTAAAAGGTGTAAGTTCATTAATATTTCGACTTGCCGCTACTATTTTCATTTCGTGGTTGTTTCCTATAAACCAAAAATAAGAACCAACAGCATAATTAGAAGCGTCATCTATTTGTTTTTGAAAAAACTCTTCATAATTACTAATATTTAGAGGATTATCATTTTTAGCAATTTGATTAAAATCTTCAACTGATAAGGGATTCAATATATTCATTTTATAGCTTCTTTAGTAAATAGTAACCTATTTTGTTAAACCAATTAAATGTTAAATATAATAAAAATGACAGATATCTGCTATTTCAGTAATCTTAATTAATTATGAATTTTACAAGAGTTACCCAAATATAACACAGCGAAATATTAAAGTAATTCATTTAAATATTTATATAGCTATAAAATACTAAAAAAATCAAACTAAACCCTTGTATTTTCTGACTTGTAACATCATGTTACATAATTTATAACTGTTGTTACAATAGTTTTAACACCTCTTTTTTTTTATCTACAACTTTGTCTTGTTCAAATTAATTAAAATAATTATTAATAAAAATCAAACTTTAAAACTCAAAAACATGAAAACAAATTTTAAAAAAATTAGTACAATTTTAGTTGTATTATTTTCAATCGGAACACAACAAGTAAAGGCGCAAAATGAAAAAGGATCTTATGTTAGTATAAGTACAGGTTATAATATGGGTACAGGAAATGCAAATTACTATCAATCGGCAGTTTTAGGAATGATAAATTCGACCGAAACCAGTGCCACAACAAGTCAATCAGAATTTATTAAAACAAATCTTGGAAAAGGTGTAAATGCTGGAGCAAATTTTGGTTATATGTTCAATAAAAACATTGGATTAGAGTTGGGGGCAAATTATCTAATTGGTGGAAAAACAAAAAGTGCACAAACTCATTCTAATGGAGATTATACAAAAAGTGAGGTTTCTGCAAAAATGTTTCAAATAAAGCCAACATTAGTTTTTAGAGGTGGCTACGACAAAATAAATCCTTATGCAAAAGTTGGATTAGTTATAGGTTCTGGAAAAATAAGCAATACTCAAAATGAAAAAGACGGGATTGATATTTATAGTAGAACATTAGAACTTAATGGAGGAACTCCTATTGGTTTTCATGCAAGTTTAGGAACTCTTTATAAACTAAACGAAAAAATATCTTTATTTGGTGAGTTAAATTTAGTAAGCCTTGAATATGCTCCAAAAAAAGGTATTTATATTCAATATACGAAAAATGGTGTAGATCAATTACCTACAATGACAACCCGAGAAAAAGAAGTAGAATTTGTAGATAGTTACACTGATACAGGATCACCATCAAATCCAAACGAACCAAATAAAAGCTTTCAAATACCTTTATCTTTTAGCAGTTTTGGGTTAAATTTTGGGGTACAATATCATTTTTAAATAAACACAATAAACTATGAAAATTCTAAAAAATATAATCGCAATTTTAATCATCTCAATTTTTACTATTTCTTGTTCTCACGATGATTCCCCAAGTCCAGTTCCTGAGCCTGCTCCTATTGCAGGAAGTAATCAATATTACTCAATGATAACTTCTGGGTATTACCATTCACTAGCCATAAAAACTGATGGAACATTGTGGTCGTGGGGAAATAATAGTGCTGGTCAATTAGGATATACAACCGCTACTACAAATGGCGTAAAATATCCTAATCAAATAGGAACTAGCACATGGACAACCATAGCAACAGGTGGAAGTTTTAATCTAGCTATAAAAACCGATGGAACACTTTGGGGTTGGGGAATTAACGATTTTGGAAATCTAAATGATGTAACAATAGGTCCCAAAACACTTCCATTTCAAATGGGAACAGCAACAAACTGGAAATCTATAGCTGCTGGTTTGTCACATACTCTTGCAGTAAAAACTGATGGTACCCTATGGGCGTGTGGTCTAAATAATAATTATCAATTGGGAGACGGAACACTTACAACTAGAAAAATATTAACACAAATAGGGACAGCAACCAACTGGAAAGAAGTGGCTGCAGGTAACACTTTTAGTATTGCTATAAAAACCGATGGCACTTTATGGAAATGGGGAGCATTACAGGGATCAACTATGAGTCCTACTCAAATTGGCACAGCAACAAACTGGAAATATATTTCGGCTGGGGATAATCAAGCCTTAGCTATAAAAACTGACAATACACTATGGGTTTGGGGAAACAATTCTGGAGGACAATTAGGAGATGGCACTACAAATCCTAGAGTAGACCCTATTCAATTAGGAACTGCTACTTGGAAAACCGCTTCAAGCGGAAAAGGAACTACACTAGCTGTAAAATCTGATGGAACTTTATGGTCTTGGGGAAATGGAACTTACGGACAATTAGGAGATGGAACAAATGCAAATAATATGACACCACACCAAGTAGGAACAGGAACCAGCTGGAATACTGTGTACACTACTTTGCAACATTCATTAGGAACAAAAACAGACAATACATTATATGGTTGGGGAAATAACACCAATAGCCAGTTAGGTGATGGTACAACGCAACCTTCTTATAACCCTAAAAGAATTTAAAAATGAAAACAATAAAACAAACATTAGTAATTTTAACAATTATCTTATTTGCTATTTCTTGTAATAAAAATGATGATGAACCTCAACAAATTTCAGCCTCCGAACCAACACTAAAAGATGTTTATTCAGCAGGATTAGAACTAAATGCATCAGGGAAATATGCAGCAAAATATTGGAAAAACAATGTTGTGACTAATTTAACAGATGGTACACAAAATGCTACTGCCTATTCAGTCGTAGTAATAGGAACCGATGTATACGTGGCAGGATATGAAGAAAATGGCACCAAAAAAGTTGCAAAATATTGGAAAAATGGAGTCTCTATAAGTTTGTCTGATGGAACACAAGATGCAACAGCAAAGGCAATTACTGTAGTAGGAAACGAAGTATATGTAGCAGGTTTCGAAAAAAATGCCCTAGGAGTACAAGTAGCAAAATATTGGAAAAACGGTATCTCTAATGACCTAACCGACGGTACACAAAATGCCAGTACAAACA
>NZ_JBDTQE010000056.1:0-18923 GCF_039932285.1 Flavobacterium sp. | reverse complement strand
GGTTGTGCTACAGGTCACCCAAGTTTTGTAATGAGTAACTCATTTACTAACCAAACTTTAGCTCAAATCGAATTGTGGAAAAATAGTGCCGCCTACAACAACGACGTTTATATGTTACCAAAACATTTAGATGAGAAAGTAGCTGCTTTACACTTAGCTAAATTAGGCGTTGAATTGGAAACATTACGTGACGATCAAGCAGCTTATATTGGTGTTGAAGTTACTGGTCCATTTAAACCAGAATATTACAGATACTAAATCATTTCAGATTTCTGAATTTAGATTTTTAGATTATAACCCTTGCAGAAATGTGAGGGTTTTTTGTTGGCAGAGCTATTTTTATTTCTCTAGTTGTTTGTCAAAATAATTTTTTAAGAAAGAAATTTGGATTAGCAACATTACAGTTGTTAACACAACCGCATAGGTTGTTGTTTTAGAGAATTTAAATATTGTAGTTAGTTTGTTCTCGTATAGTCCATTTAAATTTAAATAAGTAGACCAAGCACTTGTTTGCTGTTCCCCATTAATAAAGAGATAAATAAACAACGCAATGATAAATCCAAAAACGGCAATAAAAGTTGTTTTTGAAATTAATGGTTTATAAACAGTTACCCCACTAGTTTTTGTAGCGAATACTTGCGACATAACATTTGAAGTAAAATCAAACGAAGGAGATTCTAACGCAGTATCCTTCATGATATGATTTACTAGTTTTTCTATATTTTTATCTTCGTTCGCTTTCATAATATCCTAGTATTTCTGGTTCTAATCGTTTATTTAAAATCGAAGCCATTTTTTTTCTACTTCTAAAAAGTTTTACTTTAATATTATTAGCATTGCTATCCATAACTTTTGCAATTTCTTCTATAGATTGATCGTCAAAATAATATAAAGTTAGTAAAAATGCATCTTCGCTGGGCAACAAGGATAAACAATCTTGAATTTTTTCATTTCTTTCTTTTTCATCGATGGCATCAAAAACGCTTTCGATTACATTAACTTGGTGTCCACTAAAATCTTCTATATAAACAACACTGTTCTCTTTTTTACTCTTTTTTAAACGATCCAAACAAGTGTTATAAGTTATTTTGTAAACCCATGTCGAAAATTTAGACTCTCCTTTGAATTTATTTAGTGACTTAAATATTTTTATAAATGTATCTTGAGATATCTCTTCGGCTTCTTCTCTGTTTTTTACCATTTTATAAGCTAAAGTAAACACTAAATCCTTATAACGATCTACTAGCACTGCAAATGCATTCGAGTTTCCTTCGATTATTTGATTAATGTAATGTTTATCGTCTATAATAGTCATATAGTAATAAGACGACAAGAGTTACATTTAGGTTACAAGTTATTGTAAAAAAAATATTTTTAATATTATGTAACCTAAATGTAACTCTTGTCGTCATAGCTTATGAACAAATTAATTATTAATCAATTTAAATCAATCAATCATGAGTGGAGACATTTTAGTACCAATGAGTATGTTTTTAGCAATTTTCGGAGTTGTTTACCTTTATTTATCAACTAGAAACAAAGAACGTTTAGCCCTAATCGAAAAAGGAGCTGATGCCAGTATTTTTATGAGTAGTCGTCAAAGTGGCGCATCGTTTTACAAAGTTATTCTTTTAAATTTAGCTTTATTACTAATGGGTATAGGAATTGGAGCATTTATCGCACTAATATTATCTACTTATACTTCATTAAACGAAAATGGTTTGTATCCAGCAACAATTTTTACAATGGCCGGAGCGTCACTATTTGTAGGTTTCAATATGACTAAAAATTTAGACAAATAAATTACAAATCTTTATTTAGAAGGTTATTTTTAAATAAAGAGAACCAATCATCAATCAAAATCAATCAAATCATGAAAAAACAATTTATTGTTTCGGTTTCTTTATGGCTTTTATTTATAGGGACGTCAGCGGTGCAAGCTCAAGATCAGCAAGTAAAATCAGTATCAAAATATGAATGTCAAGCGGCGTTTGCACCTAATTTTTATTCAAAAAATGCAACAGATACTCATTCCGCTAGTGGTCAACCTGGTGAAAAATATTGGCAAAACAAAGTAGATTATCAATTGACAGCAACTCTAAATGAGAAGAAAAATGAAATTATAGGGTCAGAAATTCTGACATATACAAATAATAGTCCAGACAAAATTTCTTTTTTATGGATGAATGTGGATCAAAATTTATTTAAGAATGATTCTCGTGGAAATGCAATAATTCCAGTTACTGGAAGTCGGAACGGAGATAAAGGACAGATTTTTGATGGAGGACATAAAATAAAATCTATTAAAATTGTTAGTACTCGAAATGGTAAATTAATTGAAACTGATGCGAAATTTGAAATTTCAGATACCAGAATGCAAGTTTTCTTACCACAAGATTTAAACTCGAACGGAGGAACTGTAAAACTTAAGATAGAATTTTCATTTATTTCTCCCGATTTTGGATCTGATAGAATGGGTGTATTAGAAACTAAAAATGGCAAGATATTTACCATGGCACAATGGTATCCAAGAATGTGTGTCTATGATGACATAAAAGGTTGGAATTCTTTACCTTATTTAGGAGCTGGAGAATTCTATTTAGAATATGGTGATTTTGATGTCATTATTAATGCCCCTTCTAATCATATCGTGGTTTGTTCTGGTGAATTGGTTAATCCTTCAGAAGTATACACAACCGAACAACAAAAACGTTGGAAAATAGCTTCGAAAAGTGATAAAACTGTTCAAATTCGCTCTGTCGAAGAAGTGACAAATAGTTCATCAAGACCAACTGGTAAATCAACTTTGAATTGGCATTTTAAAATAAAAAAATCTCGTGATGTTTCATGGGCTTCTTCTCCAGCATTTGTATTAGATGCAGCAAAAATTAATTTGCCAAGCGGCAAAAAAATAGTAGCAATTTCTGCTTATCCTGTCGAAAGTTCAGGGCAAGAAGCTTGGAGTCGCGCTACTGAATATACAAAAACATCTATTGAAAATTATTCTAAACGTTGGTTGGAATATCCTTATCCAACAGCAGTAAATGTAGCGGGTAACGAAGGAGGAATGGAATATCCAGGAATTGTTTTTTGTGATTGGAAATCTAAAGGAGAAGATTTATGGGGTGTAACAGATCATGAATTCGGTCATGGTTGGTTCCCTATGATTGTAGGATCTAACGAACGTTTGTTTGCTTGGATGGATGAAGGTTTTAATACTTTTATTAACTCTATAAGTTCAAATGACTTTAATAATGGAGAATATAAATTTAGAGAAAGAGACTTGCAAAGAGGGGCGAATGTTTTAACTAACCCAGAATTAGATCTATAATGACAGCTCCTGATGGTATGAAAGAACAAAATTTAGGTTTGTTGGCATACGAAAAACCATCAATTGGATTGGTAATGTTGCGTGAGCAAATACTAGGGAAAGAAAAATTTGATAGAGCTTTTAGAATTTATACAGAACGTTGGGCTTTCAAACATCCTACACCAGATGATTTTTTTAGAACAATAGAAAATGTTTCTGGAGAAGATCTGAATTGGTTTTGGAGATCTTGGTTTGTTAACAATTGGAGGTTAGATCAAGGGATTACTAAAATTAAATACTTGAAAAATGACCCAAAAAACGGAGCGCTAATTTCTATTGAAAATTTAGAAAAAATGGCTATGCCAGTTGTTCTAGAAATTAAAACCAAAACAGGTAACGTGAGTCGTATGAAGCTTCCTGTAGAGATATGGCAACGCAACACATCTTGGGTATTTAAAACTAATTCTACTGAAGAAATTGCAACAATTACACTAGATCCTGATCACAAAATGCCAGACGTAAATCCTTCAAATAATGTTTGGAGTGCTGATAAAAGTGAATTAGAAAAGGAAGTGATTTTAACTAGCTATCTTGGCGTTTTCTCAAGTAAGCAAATCCCAATAAAGCTCGTTTTTACAGATGAAAATGGGGTGCTTATGGGAACTCCACAAGAAGGACAAGGGCCACCACTTTCATTCGAACCAAATGGTAAAAATCAGTTTAAATCAGAACAAGCAGGAGTAGAGCTTCAGTTTAATGAAACAAAAAGTGAATTTACTATTAAAATGAGAGGTCAAAACTTCTTATTTACAAGAGAATAAAAAAAAGAGTCTTTTTTAATTAATAACCCTTGCAGAAATGTGAGGGTTTTTTTATTTAAAAAATTCAATATTTCTTCCCAATCTCTTTTATAAGATAAAATTCTAGAATTATTTTTTAAAATAGGGGTAACAAAATGAAATTGTATTTATCTACAAACGATTAATCAAATGGAGTAAGCCAAAAATCCAATATAAAAGAGTAGGCAAATCAAACAATATTATAATGAAAAAATCAAACAAATTAAAATTAGGAAGCACTGTTATTATTGCTTTATTCGCTAATCTTGTATTTTTCACTTCGTGTGACAAAGACAATAATGCATCTTCTGAAAACCCTGAAAAACAAGAAACAGTTCTAAAAAACACTGACAATCTGAATTTTAAATCTACTGATGGTAATGTTGCTAAAATAGCAAGTTGTCCAGAAACGCTAACAAATGATGGTTGTAATTTTACTTCAGGCTATGGGACAGACCTTAATAGCCAATTTACTATGGTTAATTTACTAAATAGTTGTAGAACCGAAAGTTTGCCTGCTGGTTGTAGCTGGTCTAGTTATACTGAAACTAGATTTATTGATATAGATTATAGTAATTGTTGTTATACTGCAAATGAGTTAAATGTAAAAACTGACGCATGTAAACAACTCGCCATAAATGCAAGACCTAGTTCAGGTTATCTAATTACAAATTATCAAAGAATTAATGGTTTTATGGTGACAACTTATGGCCCTTATAGAATGAGAGTAGCAGTTACGTATCGTGCAAAATCATGTCGTATGATTCCAATTGATGGTACTCAAATGAACTAAATTTTTTATGATAAAAAAGGGTAGGTTATTGTAAATCAAAAATCTACTCTTTTTAAAAATTCAATATTTTTACTCAGACCTTCAAATTTTGTTCTTTTTACGGCGGAATTTTTAAATACCTTTTTGAATGTGTCTTCTGTTATTTCTTCCCAGTCTTTCTTTGTGTTGGATAAAATTTCAGAATTAGGACGAAAAAGTGGTTCATTGTGTGGTTTCGAAAATTTGTTCCAAGGACAAACATCTTGACAGACATCACAACCAAATGCCCAATCGTCGAATTTACCTTTCATCTCTGATGGAATATTTTCCTTAAGCTCGATGGTGAAATAGGAAATACATTTGCTACCATCAACAACATAAGGAGCAACAATGGCTTCAGTTGGACAAGTATCAATGCAAGCCGTACAGCTTCCACAATGATCTGTCGTCGCATAATCATATTCGAGATCTAGATCAACAATGAGCTCTGCAATAAAATAAAAAGAGCCGACTTGTTTGGTGAGTAAATTACTATTTTTCCCTATCCAGCCCAAACCTGATTTTGCTGCCCAAGCTTTATCTAAAACAGGGGCCGAATCGACAAAGGCGCGACCAGAAACTTCGCCAATTTCGGTTTGGATGAAATATAATAATTCATTCAGCTTTTCTTTTATAACAAAATGATAATCTTGTCCGTAAGCATATTTTGAGATTTTATAAGAATCAGAATTTTGAATTTTAGATGGATAATAATTTAGTAATAATGAAATGACACTTTTTGCATCATCAACAAGTAATGTTGTATTAAGTCTTTTGTCGAAATTATTTTCCATGTAGGACATTTGTCCATGCATTTGCTTGTTTAGCCAATTTTCTAATCGTGGCGCTTCTTCTTCCAGAAATCCTGCTTTAGATATGCCACAAGACAAAAACCCGAGGCGCATTGCTTCGGATTTTATGAGATTTGTATATTTTGATTTGTTGTTTATCATTTTGCATTAGGGATTGAAGCGATATCCTTTTTGAGGCACGAAAAAAGATAAAGCGGAAAGCTCGACCCGAAGGGAAATGCCCTAGAACAATCCGCCTTGAATATTCGTTTTAATTTTTCCTAAGTGTTTGTAGGCTTTTTCGGTAACTTCTCTTCCACGAGGCGTTCGCATGATAAATCCTTCTTGAATTAAAAACGGTTCGTAAACCTCTTCAATTGTTTCGCTGCTTTCAGAAACAGCCGTCGCCAATGTTGACAATCCTACTGGACCACCTTTAAATTTATCAATTATCGTAGTTAGAATTTTGTTATCCATTTCATCTAGACCGTGAGCATCAACATTTAAAGCATTTAAAGCAAATTTCGCAATTTCGATATCGATACTTCCATTTCCTTTTATTTGAGCAAAATCACGAACACGTCGCAACATCGCATTGGCAATACGAGGTGTTCCACGACTGCGTCCAGCGATTTCTATAGCGGCTTCCATAGTAATAGGCATTTTTAAAATCGACGAACTTCGTTGTACAATAGTGGTTAGAAGTTCGGTATTGTAATATTGTAATCTACTTTGAATACCAAAACGGGCACGCATTGGAGCAGTTAATAATCCGGAACGAGTGGTTGCTCCTACTAATGTAAATGGAGATAAATTAATTTGAACCGAACGAGCGTTAGGTCCGGATTCGATCATAATATCAATCTTAAAATCTTCCATGGCAGAATATAAATATTCTTCGACAATTGGACTTAACCGATGTATTTCGTCTATAAACAAAACATCGCGTTCGTCAAGATTTGTTAGCAAACCCGCTAAATCACCCGGCTTGTCTAAAACTGGTCCGGAAGTGATTTTGATACCAACTCCCAACTCATTAGCTAGAATGTTTGCTAAAGTTGTTTTTCCTAATCCTGGAGGACCATGAAAAAGTGTGTGATCAAGCGCTTCTCCACGAAGGTTTGCTGCTTGTACAAATATTTTTAGGTTTTCTAAAACTTGTTCTTGCCCAGAAAAATCATCAAACGAAAGTGGCCTCAACTTTTTTTCTAAATCGAGTTCGTCGGTATTATAGTTTTGATTTGTAGGATCTAAATTTTCATTCATTTTACAAATATAAAAAGTTTATTTGTGGATTTGGTTATTTGTGACTCTCAAATAATTAATTAAAACTCTATATTAGCATTCAAAAAATAATTTTATGCAAGAAGAAAAACAAGCTTTTAAACGCGAATTAGGATTGTTAGATGCCACAAGCTTAGTTGCTGGATCTATGATTGGTTCAGGTATTTTTATTGTAACAGCTGCTATGGCTAGAGATGTAGGTTCTGCAGCTTGGCTTTTAGTGATTTGGTTGGTGACTGGTTTGCTAACTATGAGTGCCGCTTTAAGTTATGGTGAATTAGCAGGAATGATGCCTAATGCTGGCGGGCAGTTTGTTTATATTCAGCGTGCTTATGGCAAATTAATGTCTTTTTTGTACGGATGGACCGTTTTTACGGTTATTCAAACGGGGGTTATTGCGGCAGTTGCTGTAGCTTTTGCTAACTATTCGGCGGTATTTTTTCCTATTCTAGAAAATAAAATTTTGACTATTGGCGAAAATTATTCGTTTACCAATAAGCAAATTCTAGCAATGGCGAGTATTATTTTGCTAACGTACATTAATACAAAAGGGGTGCAGAGTGGCAAAATGATTCAACTAATTTTTACTTCGGCTAAATTATTTGCGTTGTTTGCCTTGATTATTTTAGGTTTGTACGTTGGTCTAAAAACAGATGTTTTGTCTAACAATTTCGCGCATATGTGGGAAGCTTCAAAAACAGTTTTAAATAAAGACGGAACGGTAACAGTAACCAAATTAGCTGGAGTAGCTTTGTTGGGTGCTATGGGAGCGACTATTATAAATTCTTTATTTTCTAGCGATGCTTGGAATAATGTGACATTTATCGCTGGAGAAATAAAAGAACCTAAAAAGAATATCCCGAGAAGTTTATTTCTAGGAACACTGATTGTTACTATCATTTATATTTTAGCAAATATTGCATACTTGGCATTATTACCAATGCAAGGAACGCCTGTAGGGGAATCGGTGATGAATAATGGAATTATGTTTGCTAGTCAAGATCGTGTTGGCGCAGCGGCTGCCAATGTAATTATGGGCAATATTGGTGTTTTTGTTATGGCTGGATTAATTATGGTTTCGACTTTTGGGTGCAATTCTGGTTTGATACTTTCTGGTGGACGATTATTTTATGCGATGTCTAAAGATGGTTTATTCTTTAAAAAAGCGGGCGAATTAAATAAAAATAACGTTCCTGCAAAAGCGCTTTGGTTTCAATGTGTTTGGGCTTGTGTATTGTGTATTTCTGGAAAATTTGGTGACTTATTAACCTATTCTACCTTTGCTTCTTTGTTGTTTTACATTCTTACTATTTACGGGATTTTTATTCTTAGAAAAAAAGAACCAGATTCCGAACGACCTTATAAAGCTTTTGGATACCCAATAATTCCTGCTATTTATATTATTTTAACCTCTTTAATTTGTATTACATTATTAGTTTATGACACTACAAATACTGGACTTGGATTATTTATTGTAGCTTTAGGAGTTCCTGTTTATTATTTGACTAAATCTAAGGACTAAATTTACGAGATTCTTATTCTACCTATTATTAAAAGACCTCGCAAAATTGCGAGGTCTTTTAATAATAGGTAGAATAAGAATCTTAAATCTAATTTTTATCAAGATTAATTTCCTTGCTCATCATCAATATAGGTTTTGTTACCATTTTTGTTAATGTAGTACCTTCCGCCACGAGGTCCAGTAAAAACTTTCTTTCCGTTATACTCACCAGTTACTTTGTCTGTTGTGTTAGGATTAGCCTTCTCTGTAGAAACTCTTTCTTTTTTAGCAACGGTTTTTGTTGCTTTTTCTTTAGTTTCAGTTGTTTTTGCTTTAACCTCTTTTACAGGTTTTACTACTTTTTCAGCAGTTTCTTTTTTAGTTTTTGAAACCTTTTCTTCAGTTACTTCTTTTGTTTTTGTCGCCTTAGTATCTTTTTTTTCAGTTTTTGCTTTAGGCTTTTCAGCTTCTTTTGTTGCCTTAGCGTCAGCTTTTTTAGCCTCAGCTTTTTCTTTAGCTTTGCTTGCTTTTTCAGCTTTGGCATCGACTTTTTTAGCATCGGCTTTTTCTTTAGTCTTGCTTGCTTTTTCAGTTGTTGATTTTTTAGAAGCAGTTTTTGTTTCTTGGGCAAAAAAGCTATTCGAGAAAACAAAAACCATACATAATAATAAGATTTTTTTCATAATTTGATTAATTTTTTATGGTTTAATTATTTAAAATTAGTAATTTTTTTACAAAGTGTATACCTAAAGTTAAAAATAAGCTCTCAATTGAATATTTCCTGTATGAACAGTATTTATTGTTTCACTTTTTCTCCCAAGATAATTAATATTTATATCTAGATATTCAGTCAGATTTTTTTGTAACAATAATCGCCAGGTCATATTTTTTCCGGGTTGTAATCCTTCTAGCATTTGAAATGATACTGGTGAAAATTCATTGCCAATAAATTTATTATTAAACAAAGAAAATTCACCATTTAGTGTTAGTTTATTTTGGCTAGAAAAACTAAATGATGTTCCAAATTTGTTTTGTTTTAATGATTCTTTATCACCTAATTTATTCTCTTTATTTTGCATTTCATAAAAAATATCTAAACTGGCATTTTTAGAAAATAAATAAGAAATTTTAGGCCCCAACTGATTTCCTTTTATCTCGAAATTTCTACTAGCATAATTCTCTGAAGTATTGCTTGTTGCAAATATTTTACCAGACAAAGTAAATAACCAATATTTTTTTAGCAAATGATCGTATTGCAATTGATGTGATGTGTTTTTTGCTTCTTGTTCTCCAGATGATTGCAAACTTTTTATTTTATTTGAAATAAAAGTATAGGTAACAGAGTGATTTTGTTTGCCACGATTGTAAAATAAACTGTTGCGAATACCTGAATTTAAACCTAATAA
This sequence comes from Flavobacterium sp., assembly GCF_039932285.1. Lineage (GTDB taxonomy): Bacteria > Bacteroidota > Bacteroidia > Flavobacteriales > Flavobacteriaceae > Flavobacterium. The sequence goes on along the minus strand of NZ_JBDTQE010000056.1, from coordinate 8,981 downwards.
ATTTTGACTATTGGTTGAAAACGGATTCAAATCGAAATTATCATTTTCTCGTTTTATTTTTCTTTCGATTAAATATGATGATTGATTATAAAAATAAGACAGTAATTTTTTAAATCCAGTCGAGTTTTGCCATTGAGATGGACTTAAAGTTATCGATTGTGAAAATTTGTTTTGATGTGTTTTGATAAAAATCTGATTTGGTAAAAATATTTTTACATATTTCGCTTGGTCTGGAAAAGGTGCAATTTCAAATTCTTGAATTTCCTGAATTCCGTTTCCATTATAGTCATTCCAAGCATAAATTCCCTTTCCAGGATCTACTTCGAGGAAACTAAATTCTTGTTGCGGAATTGTTCCCGAAGTCGTTTCGTATGCAGTTGTAGTTTGGATTAATTGTTTAAAAAACCTATCGTTATACAATAATCTAGAGTTTAGTGAAGGTTCGTTACCACGAATGGGATCTTCAAATTTCAGGTTTCTGTAATTAACAAAAACGGACAAGTCGCTTTTTTCAGTCTGAATTAATTTTGATTTTATATAATAAGATTGTGAAGTATTTACGCATTTTAGCAAGCCTGATTGCAAACTATCGTTTACACGATTTAGATAACCCAATTCGACAAAAACTTTGGTAGAATCTCCACGTCCTATAAAGGCACCATATTCCGAAAACCGTTGACTCAGATTGGAAAACTGATTGGTTAATTTTACTTTTTCTTGGTTATTTTCATATCGAAAACTGCCGCCAATCCAGTTTTTATTAAAGTGGTATTTTGTTTGACTTTGATTTCTAATAAATTGAGAAGTTGAAATATTTCCATTGCTATTTAAAAAACTTCCGTCGTTAGAAAACAACCAATTTTTATGTTTGTAATATCCAGAAATTACGTGTCGATTTCCTGAAAAACTTTCGGAGAAATCTAATTTTTCGAACTGATATTTCCAATTGGATTTTCCTGCCAAAGAAAACAATAAGCCCGTCGTAACAAAGCTTTGGTTTCCTAATGGGTTTGATAAATTCCAATCTCGATCAAATTCGATGCTAAATAATCGCTCGATGGTTTTGAAATTTTTCTGAATGAGTTGGTAATTTCCGAAGAGATCAACTTGCCATTTTTTAGACAATAATCGTTGTTTGAAATTTAATTTCCCTGCTAGACCTTGATTATCGTTGTCGTCTATTCCTGAAAAAAGATTTTTATCATTATTGCTAATTCCAATCTCAAAATCGACAGTTGTTTTTTCGTTAGGATTGTATTTTCCTAAAACAGTAGCAATTTGAATTTTTGTTGGTGCAATTAATCTAATTATAGGCTCGTAATTTCCTTGAGGAATTCCAGCGATTGGTGCAATATATTTAAACACTCGACCGTTTGTAATGGTGCTCGAAACAATATAATTCCCTTGATTATTGCCCACAAAACTAAACTTTACACTATATAAAATATCGAGCGAATTAGTAGAATATTCGAAAGTTTCGATTAATCCTATTATTACTTTTTTGTACAAAATTTTGTTGTCAGAATACACTTCTGGCACTGCCGAAGAGGCATTCATAGCATTCTGATTGTCACCAGCTGCAGCTAATATTTGCGCTTGTGCAGGCGATAAGTTTTGCTGTAATGACTGATTTTTCACGTCGTTTTCAGAATACAAATAACCGCCTAAACTCCATTTTTCTTCTTCGTGATTGGCACCAACATAAGTTACAAATCTGGTATAATTTCTATCGGAAAACTGATATTCGATAGTAATTCTCATTTCGGAAGTAATAGGAAAAAGTGAAGTAAAAATAATTTCACCTGCATTATAATCGATTGTATATTGATTATTTTCGCCTCGTTTAAGCAAAATACCATTCACAAAAACACGTTCGGAACCTGAAATCACTAAAACATATAATTCGCCATTTGAACCTTTTAGTTTGTAAGGCCCTTGATTTCCTTCTTGTCCTATAAAATTACTTTTTGCGTACTGTCCGCGAACAATCGCACCGGATGCATAAATTTCGGTTTTCTTTTCGGGCGTTCCTAAAGTAAATTGAGCAGACAAACCTTGTACTTTTTTATTAAAATTCAGAAATCTAGATTTTCTATTTTCTAGAAATAAATCGCCTGCACGAACACTCCATTTGTCTGAAAAAAGTTCGATAAAAATTTGATCAAATTCATCTAATTTTTGAGAATATCCCCCTTCTTGCAACGGAATATTACTGTCTTGAATAGAAGCTCTCAAACTCACTTTATCGGACAATTTTCCTGTAATTTGAAGATCTAAATTTGAGTTTACTGATGTGTTTTGGTTGTTACCAATAGTTATTCCTCGTGAGATGCTTCCAGATGTTGTAAGTCCATCTAATGGTGTAAATTTCTTGAAACCGTCATTAGAAACTTTGTATAAATTCCCCAAACCATTGTCGTTACTTACCACTCGGCTTTTGTCGTAAATGGTATATTCTTTGGTTAAATATTCTGGGAATTTTAAATAACGAACAGTTAGTGTATCGGTAGTTTTATAATTATTTTTGAAAGTTAATAATCCTTTCGAAAAATTTACTTTATAAAAACTAGTATCGATAATTTCTCCTTTTGCATCCAGTAATTTAAAAAAACTAGCATTTATACTCACACTATCAATTTGGATTGAATCTCGAGAAACAACTATTTTCTTTGATTTGTATGGTGTTTTGATTTCTTGAGCATAAAGCCCAGAAAAACAAAAAATCACAATCAAAAAAATGAGTTTTTTAAACATACTTACTATAACAACAACATTACAAAAGTAGTGTATTATTTAAAATTTATTCCTTCGTTACAATTTGCATTGTTTCTCTACTCATTTGTTTTAGTAAAACGGTTTTGTTTTTTTCGACCATTTGAAAGGCTTTTTCGTCGAAATGTCTTATCGTATAAAGTGATACATTCTCGTTATAGGACAATTTAAATTTTTTAGATAATGTTTTCTTTAATTCATTAAAATTACCAAACTTGTCTTCTAAACAAATAGAAAAACTAATCGCCGAGTTCTGAATTAAACTTACTTTTATCTTGTGTTGGTGTAATAAACTAAAAATTTCACTAATATTTTCTTCCATGATAAACGAAAAATCTATCGAAGAAAGGGATAGTAATAATTGATTTTTTTTAACAATAAAACAAGGCAATTTAGGTTCTAAATCTTCTCCTTTAGACACACTCGTTCCAGGTAATAAAGGATTTATGAAAGATTTTACATACAACGGAATTTCTTTTTTCTGTAAAGGCTGTAAAGTTTTTGGGTGAATAACACTCGCGCCATAAAAAGCCAATTCGATGGCTTCACGATAGGAAATTTGATTCAGCAAAGTTGCATTTTCAAAATAACGCGGATCGGCATTCATTACACCAGGAACATCTTTCCAAATGGTTACACTTTCGGCGTTAAGGCAATAAGCGAAAATAGCGGCAGTATAATCTGAACCTTCACGTCCTAATGTTGTGGTAAATCCATTTTCATCGGCGCCAATAAATCCTTGGGTGATAAAAAGTAATTTTTTCTTTCCGATTTTCGAGATATTCTTTTGAGTAATTTCCCAATTTACTTCAGCATCACGATAAGTATTATCAGTTTTTATATACAAACGAACATCTAACCATTGTGTGTTAATGTTTCTAAAATTCATATAATGACTAAGAATTGTAGTCGAAATAATTTCTCCGAAACTCACCACTTGGTCGTACACAAAATTATAATTGGGTGATTTGTTACTGCGCAAAAAATATTCTAAATCTGCAAAATGATCATTTACATCGAGGAAAACTTCGCTTTCTTCATCATCAAATAAATCCAACAAAATTTGATTGTGGTATTTTTTTACTTCTTGAACAGAAGCATTTAATTCTGCCGATTTATCGAAATAGTTTTTTATTACTAATTCTAAAGCATTTGTTGTCTTCCCCATCGCCGAAACCACAAGTAAAACTTCTTCGTAACCTACTTTTTGTAAAACGTCAAAAACATTTTTTATACCATCGGCATCTTTTACGGATGCACCACCAAATTTGAATATTCTCATTTTAGATTTCAGATTTCAGATTTCAGATTTCAGATTTCAGATTTCAGATTTCAGATTTTCAGTTTGAAATACTAAAAACTATTTTAATTTTTTGCTAAAAAGGCATTTATTCCAGCCTCGTCCATATTGACAACGCGCCAATCTTCTAGTAATTTTGCGCCAGATTTATTGTAAAAATCGATAGCAGGCGTGTTCCAATCGAGTACATTCCATTCTATTCGACGTACGTTGTCTTTTTTTCCTTGCGCCATTATTTCCGAATACAAAGCGTATCCAGCACCTGTTCCGCGACTATTTTCTTTGACGATTAAATCTTCTAGATGAATAGTTTTTCCTTTCCAAGTCGAATATCTGTAATAATACAAAGCCATACCCACAATTTGTCCTTCAACTTCAGCAATAAAAGTGTGAAAAAGCGGATTGTTACTAAAACCATCTCGAACCAAATCATCGACAGTAACAACAACTGCATCGGGTTCTTTTTCGAAAACAGCCAGTTCTTTGATTAATTCTAAAACGGCTGACATATCTTCTTTTTGTCCTTTTCTGATAATCATATTATTTCTTTTTCTTAGGAGCAACTTTTACCTTTGCTTTTAATTGTTTTACATATGGTTTATATAATCCGTCAGCTTGTGCTCTTGCTTTTGCATTTTCAGCTCTTAGTTTTGCGTCAGGATGGGAGCTCATCATTCTCGTAATGAATGTTGATTCTGTTCCCTCGCTCAATTTTGCTAAAATAGAAAAAGCAGATTCGACAGCATTTACATTATACCCATTTCGTTTCATAAAATCATACGAATAAGTATCGGCATCTGTTTCTTGTTGTCTGCTATGACTGCTGTTCATTAAAGTTTTACCAATAGCTCCTATTTGACCTTCGGTCACAGCCGCAACTTTATCTGACTGAGAAGCAGCTGCATCTAATAAAGCTTCTTTTTTATACGCTGCTTTTACAGCATCTCTAGAATCATGGTTAGCAACGTGTCCTATTTCGTGACCTATTACGGCAAGGATTTCGTTGTCGTCCATAATATCCATAAGACCGGAAAAAACTCGAACACTTCCGTCGGCAGTTGCAAATGCATTTATGTCTTTTAGTTTGTATACTTTATAATTAAGTACTAATCCGTTTTCGGTTTTGTGTTTGCCAAATAATTTATTCAATCTAACAGTATAAGCATCTTTCGGACCCGCAATTGTGTTTTCTTTGTCCATTTTATCAACGGCTTCTTTAGATAATTTTGCTGCATCTTCATCGCTAAAAGTGAAACCAGCGTAACCTTTTTGTAAAGCTCCCATTGCTTTTTCTCCCAAATTTATTTGAGCATTTGCATTAGATAATCCAAAAATAGCTATGAATAGTGCTAAAGAGATTGATTTCATAATCCTGTTTTTTGTTAATTTTATTTACAACAAATATAATCTAAAAAGCCATAATGTCATAATGGCGAAAGTCATAAAGTTGATTGTTGTTTCAAGAAATCGAATACTTATTGGTTTTATATTAAAAATAAATTAAAAAAAAACTGATTATCTATAAATCACAAAGACTTTAAAACTTTATGACTTCTCTTCATAATTTTATTTCTATGTAAGTAATGTTTTCAAAAATTATAATCGATATTTGCATAAACAACTACAACAATCTAGAAATGGAAGAACGCAACAAAACTTTAGGCGAATTTATTATTGAAAACCAAAATGCTTTTCAGTATTCATCAGGAGAATTATCTCGAATTATTAATTCTATTAGATTGGCAGCTAAAGTTGTAAATTATAAAGTAAATAAAGCAGGATTGGTTGATATTATTGGTGCAGCTGGCGATCAAAATATACAAGGTGAAGAGCAGCAAAAATTAGATGTTTATGCAAATGAAGTTTTTATTCAAACCCTAATAAATCGTGAAATTGTTTGCGGAATTGCTTCAGAAGAAAACGATGATTTTATTACCGTTGCAGGTTCAGACAATAGCCACAACAATAAATATGTAGTTTTGATGGATCCACTTGATGGTTCTTCAAATATTGATGTTAATGTTTCGGTAGGGACAATTTTCTCTGTTTTTAGAAGAATAACACCAGTAGGAACTCCTGTAACTATTGAAGATTTCTTACAACCAGGCATCAATCAAGTTGCGGCGGGTTATGTTATTTATGGCACTTCGACCATGTTAGTTTATACAACTGGTCATGGTGTAAACGGATTTACATTAAACCCAGCTATTGGAACTTTTTATCTTTCGCACCCGAACATGAAATATTCGAAAGATGGAAATATATATTCGATGAATGAAGGAAATTATGTTCATTTTCCACAAGGAGTCAAAGATTATCTCAAATATTGTCAGCTTGAAGAAGACGATCGACCATATACTTCGAGATATATTGGAAGTTTAGTTTCCGATTTTCATAGAAACATGATTAAAGGCGGAATATATATTTATCCAACAAGTTCGAAAGCCCCAAAAGGGAAGCTGCGTTTGCTTTACGAATGTAGTCCGATGGCATTTATTGCAGAACAAGCAGGAGGAAAAGCTTCTGACGGTTACAATCGCATCATGGAGATTCAGCCTACAGAATTGCACCAACGAGTTCCTTTTTTCTGCGGAAGCTATAATATGGTAGAAAAAGCAGAAGAATTTATGGCAAATGCTAAATAATTTACAGAAATAATTATAAACGAAAAAACCCTTCATTTCTGAAGGGTTTTTTGTTGGCCCACAAGGACTCGAACCTTGAACGACTGCACCAAAAACAGTTGTGTTACCATTACACCATGGGCCAATAAAGCTGCAATGATTTCCCAATGCGAGTGCAAATTTAAGACAATATTTATTTTCTGCAAGGTTTTAGGCAAAAAAAATTAAAATTTTATTTTTAACCTTTTCTTTAGATAAAAAAATAGTTTCTTTGTAGGGTAATATTTATACCAAAAATTTATGTCTTTCAATTTCAATAAATGGAACACAGCCCTTGGTTGGCTTACCTTTTTTATCGCGCTTGTTGTTTATTCTCTCACTGTAGAACCTACCATGAGTTTTTGGGATTGCGGAGAATATATTGCTACAGCAGCAAAACTAGAAGTGGGTCATCCACCAGGAGCACCTTTATTTCAAATGATTGGAGCATTTTTTGCGATGTTTGCTATCGATAATCAACATGTAGCCTTAATGGTTAATATGATGTCGGTGTTTTCGAGCGCTTTTACCATTTTGTTTATGTTTTGGTCCACTTCAATTATTTTGAGAAAAGTAGTTTCTGGATTTGCTGAAATGAACAAAACCAATTCAATTGTTATTCTAGGAAGTGCTTTTGTAGGATCTCTAGCCTTTACTTTCTCTGATAGTTTCTGGTTTAATGCGGTCGAAGCAGAGGTTTATGCTATGGCAACAGTACTTATTGCACTACTTTTTTGGCTTGGATTGCGCTGGGAAGAAGAAATGCATACCGAACGTGGTAACAAATGGTTACTAATAATTTCATTAGTAGTTGGATTGTCTTTTGGCGTTCACTTTATGGCATTATTAACGATTCCTTCCATTGGTTTCTTATATTATTTTAAAAATTATAAAAATATTACTGTCAAAAGTTTCATCATCGCCAACTTTGTTGTGGTGGCTATATTGTTGTTTATATTCAAATTGTTATTGCCCTGGACGATGACTTTCTTTGGTGCTACCGAAGTTTTTATGGTAAATAGTTTAGGTTTGCCTTTCGATTCAGGAACAATATTTGTTACATTACTACTTATCGCGTTGTTTTATTTTGGATTAAAATACACCCGAGAAAAAGGAAAAGTTATTTACAACACCTTAATTCTTTGTGTTTTATTTATCATGTTAGGTTTTTCTACTTGGATGATGTTGCCTATTCGTGCCAATGCAAATACGACTATTAATGAGAATAAACCTTCTGATGCGCGTGAAGTTTTGGCTTACTATAATCGTGAACAATATGGTGTGAATCCTTTGTTTTATGGCCCTCAATTTTCTGACACTTATGCAGGATTAGATGAAGACAATCCCTATACAGACGACAAGCCAAATTACGAACGTGATTACAAAAAAGGAGAATATGTTATAGTAAACAATTATAAAAACGGTAGCCAAAATACCGATGACAAACACAAAGCCATTTTGCCAAGAATGTGGAGTTCTGAACATGCAGAAAACTACATGAAGTTTACAAATGTGCTTAGTTTTAGAATAAAACCAGAATATGCCGAAGAAAAAGAGCTAACGGATATTGTTGCTGAATTTAGAGCTTCTTATGCTTCTGGAAAATTAGAAATAGAAGATTATGATAAATTTCTAAAAGCTTATGGTCAGTATCTTGATATAGATAAACCGACAACTATAGACAATTTAACATTCATGGTTCAGTACCAATTTGGATACATGTATTGGAGATATTTAATGTGGAATTTCGTTGGAAGACAAAACGACAAACAAGGAGAATATACTTCTTTAGACGGAAATTGGCTAAGTGGAATTCCTTTTATAGACCAAATAAGATTGGGTTCTCAAGAGAATCTTCCTGCAGAATGGAAAAATAACAAAGCTAGAAATACTTACTTTTTCCTACCGTTTATCATCGGACTTATTGGATTTTTCTTTCATGCCAAAAAAGACATTAAAAGTTTTTATGTTGTTCTAGCACTGTTTTTATTTACAGGAATAGCACTTAAAATTTACCTTAACGAACGACCTTTCGAGCCTCGAGAACGAGATTATGCACTTGTAGGTTCCTTTTATGTATTTGCCATTTGGATAGGAATTGGTGTATATGCCATTTTCGACTTTCTAAAATCATATATTCAACCTAAAATTGCGGCACCAATAGTTATTACCGCTTGTCTATTTGCAGCGCCAATACTTATGGCAACTCAAAACTGGGACGATCACGATCGTTCTGGGAAATACAC
>NZ_JBDTQE010000055.1:0-19132 GCF_039932285.1 Flavobacterium sp. | reverse complement strand
TAATTTAAAGATTTGTGATGAATTTTTAAATTTTCAAATCATTTAATCTTTCAATAAAAGAATAACATGAAAATAATAGTACCAATGGCTGGTCGTGGTTCACGCCTTCGCCCTCACACACTTACAATTCCAAAACCATTAATCCCTATTGCGGGCAAACCAATCGTGCATCGTTTGGTCGAAGATATCGCTCGAGTTTTAAACCAAGATATAGAAGAGGTAGCATTTATTATTCACGAAAGTTTTGGCAAAAAAGTAGAAGAAGAACTCATTGCAATTGCCCAAAAATTAGGCGCAAGAGGAACCATATATTACCAAAACGAAGCATTAGGAACTGGTCATGCCATTATGTGTGCCAAAGATTCCCTTTCTGGCCCAGCAGTTATTGCTTATGCAGACACTTTAATTCGTGCCGATTTCGATCTAGACCAAACTGCCGATAGTGTAATTTGGGTAAAACAAGTAGATAAACCCGAAGCTTTTGGCGTAATAAACCTAAACGATAAAAATCAAATCGTAGAATTGGTAGAAAAACCAAAAGAGTTTGTTTCCGATCTTGCTGTAATTGGAATATACTATTTTAAAGATGTTGCCGTTCTAAAAAATGAATTGCAATTGGTTTTAGATAATAACATCATTCATGGTGGAGAATATCAAATAAACGACGGAATTAAGCAAATGATGGCAAAAGGCATGATTTTTGTTCCAGGTAAAGTGGATGAATGGATGGATTGCGGAAACAAAGACGTTACGGTAGACACCAACTCTAGAATGCTTCATTTTTTAGATATTGATGGTGAAAAACTTGTCGCTGCAGATATTCGCATCGAAAATTCAACAATTTTACCACCCTGTTATATAGGTGAAGATGTTGTTCTAATAGATTCTATTGTTGGACCAAATGTGTCTTTAGGAAAAGGAACTCATTTACAGAACACAAAAATTAAAAACAGCTTGGTACAAACCCATGCACATATAAAAAATGCCAAATTAGACAATGCCATGATAGGAAATCATGCTAGTTTCGATGGTAATTTTACAAGTATCAGTATTGGTGATTATTCGGTTTTAGAATAAAAAATGAATAAAAAAGTGTCAAATATAAAATGTTTTATTGTCGGAATGTGTATCATTTCTGCAAATGTATTGGCACAAACTCAACCAGAAGAAGTTGCTTTAGAAAAAGATGATTTTAAAGAATCATATTACGAATCACTTATTCAAAAAGGAATCGAAAATTATGATAAAGCAATCATTTCTCTCGAAAAATGCATCAACATTCAACCCGATAATGCTGTAATTTATCACGAATTAGGAAAGAATTATTTTTTTCAGAAAGATTATCAAAATGCCGAGAAGGCTTTTGCAAAAGCAACACAACTCGACACAAAAAACAAATGGTATCTTATCGATTTGTATGAAGTGTATTATGAAACTAAAAATTACAATCAAGCGTTAGATATTGTACAAAAAATAATTCCGTTAGATAAGAAATATAAAGAAGATTTGGTTTCTCTTTATATGTACACACAACAGTTTGACAAAGCGTTGGTTTTAATAAATGAATTAGACGAAAACATAGGTAACACAGAGCTTAGAGACAGATATCGTCTACAAATCAGATCGCAAACTAAAACAAACACTATAGACAAAACAGCATTAGAAAAGGCCATAGAACAATCGCCTAACAACGAGGGAAATTACCTGTCGCTTATTTATCTGTATTCGGACAACAATCAGGAAGAAAAAGCTTTGCAAGTTGCTCAAAAATTAGAAAAAAACATCCCAAGTTCAGTCTGGGCGCAAGTTTTTTTATACAAATATTATATTAATAATAATGATGGAAATGGCGCTGTAAAATCCTTAGAAACGGTTTTAAACAGTCCTAAAATAGATAAAAAAGTTAAATACCGAATGTATAATGAGTTTCTCATTTTTGCATTAAAAAATCCAACTTTCGAAACCGAACTAAACAAAGCAACCACTTATTTCGAAAATGATCCCGAATTTAATGTGTACAAAGAAATTGGTAAGTTTTATTACAAAAAGAAGAATTGGGATTTGGCTATAAAAAACCTAGAAAAAGCACAAAATACTGATTTAGAAACAAATTTATTTTTGTTAGCTTCTTATGAAGAAAACAGTAAATTCGAAATTTTAGAAACGAAGGCTTCAGAATTAATAGATACATTTCCCAACCAACCTGAATATTATTTTTTTGCAGGAAAAGCATCAAATCAATTAAAAAAGTATAAAAAAGCAAATGATTATCTAGAATCTGGACTGGATTATGTTGTAGAAAATATAGATTTAGAAATCGATTTTCTTAACCAATTGGTAGAAGCTTCAAAAGGACTTGGAAATAAACAAAAAAGCGATGAATATTTGGCTAAGGCCAATAACTTAAAAACAAAACAAAAATAATGCGTAGAATTCTCCCTTTTTTATTGATTTTGGCTTTGTTGTCTTGCAAATCGAAGCAAAAAACAATTGCACCACAACCTGTGACAACAGGAGAAACAGCAACGGTTTCTAATATTATAAAAAATCATTATGCATTAAAAAGTGATTTTAAAACAGCATACATCAAAGCAAATATCGATTATGCTGATGACAAGCAATCACTAAGCCTTTCGGCAGATATAAGAATAAAAAAAGACGAAATTATCCTAGTTAGCGTAAAAATGATTGGAATAACTATGGCAAAAGCTATAATAACACCAACTCAAGTTCGTTATTACGAAAAAATAGGAAGCAATTTTTTTGAAGGAGATTACAAAACATTAAGTGACTTATTAGGAACCGATTTAGATTTTAAAAAAGCCCAGAATATGTTACTAGGTCAAGCTATCGATGATTTATCTAAAGGGAATTATTCACTTTCTATGGAAGAAGGCTCGCCAAAATTAGAAGAAACAACGAAAGAAAATTTTAATAAAAGTTATCTTTTTGACATCAATTCTTTTTGGTTAAAACGTCAAGAAATTATTCAAAAAACACCCGAAAGAAAAATGATGGTCAATTATTCTAATTATAATTCGTATCCGGAATGTGTTTTACCAGGAGAACTTCTTATTTTTGCAAATCAAGACAATAAAACCACTAATATTACGATCAAATATAAAAATGCTACATTCAACGAAGATTTAACATTTCCGTATAGTGTTCCAAGTGGTTACGATCAAATCAAATTATAATAATTAGATACAATTTTAGGATGTCAAAATATATTATTTGTTTTCTATTAATACTTTCTACTTCCCTCTCTTGGGGTCAAGAAGAGGAAAGACAGCGAAAACTAGAAGAGCAAAAAGAACGATTGCAGGAAGAAATTAGAGCACAAGAAAAATTGTTGCAAAGTCAGAAAACCAAAGAAAAATCTGTGGTAAAAGTGGTGGTACAACAAACCGTAAAAATTAATTTGCAACAAAAATTGATTAACACAACAGCCAAACAAGCTAAAGTTTTGGGAAATAGTATGTACATTAATCAAGTTAGTGTAAATAAGCTAAATAAAGATTTAAAAATTTTAAAAGAAGATTACGCAAAAATGATTGTAAAATCATACAAGAGTCGATCTGAGCAAAGCAAAGCAATGTTTTTATTATCGTCCGAAAACTTCTTGCAAGCCTACAAAAGAGCGCAATACATGAAGCAATATTCGAGTTTCAGAAAATTGCAAGGCGAAGAAATAAAAGCAAAAACTATTGAATTAGAACAGTATAACAACAAGCTTTCCACTCAAAAACAAGAAAAAGTAAAACTTCTTGCCGAAAGTGAGAAAGAAAAACAAGCCTTAGAGAGAGACAAGCAAGAACAACAACGGTTATTATTTTCTATCAAGAAAGATAAAAGTAAAATTATTGCTGATATCAGGAAAAAACAAAAAGAATCTAAAGCAATAGAAAAACAAATTGATAGATTAATTAGAGAATCTATCGCAGCAACAAATAAAAAAGCAGGTAATACTACAAATACAACAACATTTGTATTAACACCTGAAGCTAAAGAGTTAGCAAATGATTTTAAGAGCAATCGTGGTCGTTTGCCTTGGCCAGTAGAAAAAGGATTGCTGACTAAAAAATTTGGAAGACAACCACATCCTTTAGAACCATCTATAATGATAGAAAGTAGTGGTATCGAAATTTCTTCTGAACGAGGAGCTAAAGCACGTTCTGTATTTGCAGGAGAAGTAAGTGGTGTACAACAATCAGCAAACGGAACTGCAACTATTGTAATACGTCATGGAGATTATATCACAACATATTCTAATATAGGAAAAGTATATGTCCGAATGGGTGATAAAGTCTCTACAAAACAAGTTTTGGGTGAAGTGTTTTTTAATGAATTTACTAACAAAGCTATTTTGAAATTCTTAATTTTCCAGAATACAACAAAACTAAATCCGCAGAGTTGGATTATGAATATGTAAGTCAAAAAAAAACAGGGTTCTAAAACCCTGTTTTTTTTTGACTTTTTATTAATTTCTTTGATAATCTAGGAAATTTCAAATCCTAATTTTAATCTAACTCTATTTAAAACTCCAGTAGCAACAACAGTAGCCTTTTCGGATCCAGATTTCAAAATATTTTCAAGTTCAGATAAATTATTCATATAATAATTATACTTTTCTCTTTCTGTCGAAAAATTTTCGACAATCAATTCGAAGAAAGCTTGTTTGGCATGACCATAACCATAATCACGATTAATGTTTTTATAATTTTCCTGCATTTGAATAATTTGCAATTCATTTGCTAATAATTTATATAATGCAAAAATCTTACAAGTTTCTGGATTTTTAGGTTCTTCAAGTGGTGTACTATCAGTCTCGATACTCATAACTTGTTTTCGAAGGGCTTTGTCATCAAGAAATATATTGATGATGTTATTTCGAGATTTACTCATTTTCTGACCATCGGTTCCAGGAATAAGCATAGTGTCTTCTTGAATTTTTGCATCTGGCAAAACAAATGTTTCCCCCATCTGATGGTTAAAACGAGAAGCTACATCACGTGTAATTTCCACATGCTGCAATTGGTCTTTTCCTACGGGAACAACATTTGCATCATATAATAAAATATCAGCAGCCATAAGCATTGGATAGGTAAATAATCCTGCATTTACATCTTCTAATCTATCTGCTTTATCCTTAAATGAATGTGCTAATGTTAGCCTTTGAAACGGAAAAAAACAACTCAAATACCAAGATAACTCAGCTGTTTGTGGCACATCACTCTGACGGTAAAAAATAACTTTATTAAAATCTAAACCGCAAGCCAGCCAAGCTGCTGCCGTACTGTATGTGTTTTCTCTTAATGTTTTTCCATCTTTTATTTGGGTAATCGAATGTAGATCGGCAATAAAAAGGAATGATTCGTTTTCGGGTTTAGCAGACAATTGTATCGCGGGGATAATTGCGCCTAATAAGTTACCTAAATGCGGTGTTCCTGTGCTTTGCACACCTGTAAGTATTCTTGCCATTTTGTTTGCTTTACTGCAACGTTAAAAAGAAATTGCATAAATCTCATTAACACTACTTTTAATTTTCACACAAAGTTAATTCTTTTATCAAATTTATAAAGCAATTCCTTATTTTTGATGCTATGAGATTATTTAAAATTATTTTTTGGGTTTTGTGGCGTGTTTGGTTTTATGTTGTAATGGGGGTTCCTATTATTATAATGTTTCCTTTACTATTTCTTTCGATACTAAAAGAAACTTGGTATCCTTATTTTTTTAAGCTAGCAAGAATTTGGGCGAAGGTTATTCTATTTGGCATGGGGTTTTATTACAAAATTGAGAAGCAACAGGATATTGAATCTGGGAAAAGTTATATGTTTATTGCTAACCACACATCGATGACCGATATTATGCTTATGCTTGTCACAGTAAAAAATCCCTTTGTATTTGTAGGAAAAAAAGAATTAGTAAAAATCCCTTTGTTCGGATTTTTTTATAAACGAACTTGTATTTTAGTAGATAGAAACAATCCTAAAAGCAGAACCGAAGTTTTTGCTCGTGCCCAAAAACGAATTAATCAAGGTTTAAGTATTTGTATTTTCCCTGAAGGAAAAGTCCCAGACGATGAGTCTGTTGTATTAGATGAGTTTAAAGATGGTGCTTTTAGACTGGCTATAGAACATCATTTGCCTATTGTTCCTTTAGTTTTTCCTGATAACAAAAAAAGATATTCTTATACTTTCTTTAGCGGAAGTCCTGGCAAAATGAGAGTTAAAATTTTACCCTTTATAGAAACAGCAAACAAGACTTTAGACGATAGAAAAACAATAAAAGGAGAAGCTAGAAATCTTATTTATGACGAACTTATCGCTTTTTTGAAGCTATAAAATAAAAAAGTGCCTTGGCGAGGCACTTTTCAACTTGTTACTACGAGTAGTAACGACAACTTAACTAAAATGTGAGCTAAAGCAACATAGCTTAAAACTTGAAACTTATTCCAGAATATAATCCCAATAAATAAGGTTTAAATCCTCCAGAATTAGTATTGTATGTGTTGAGCTGATATTTGAAAGTTGGTTCAAAATTAGCTTCAAATGATTTCCAAAAACTGTATTTGAAACCTAATCCTATATTAGTACTAAAATGTACTTTATTCAAGTTATTTGCTTCTCCAACAATTGTTGTAAGTCCAGATGAAATTACAGAAACTTCATTTTTATTTAATAAAAGAGAACTAAATCCTGTGATAACTTGAATTCCAAATTTCTTGTCTAATAATTTATAAGAAACCTCAACAGGGATTTCTAGATAACCCGTTTTTTGATTTAGCAATCCTTCATCTTTTGCTTGAAATGCAATTTCTTTAGATTTTGAGATATTTTTATCTTCAATAATCATATTTTTTGCATCAGAAGCTACATTTATTGTTTTTAAATTACTTACTGAATTGGCATTTTTTGAAGCAAAATCAGCATAATAAACAATATCATTAGTGTTGTAACTGTAATCAAATTTATTTATTCCTGTTCTGATGGAAATTTTTTTAGAAACTGCATAATCAACTCCTAAACCTACACTCAAAGTATTCTCATAACTTTTAGCATTGTCTGCAAATTGGTTGTCTATTGGAGATCCTTGTGTCGCACTCATAAACAATGGCGCAACATTGGGTTTTACTTTCCATTTTTGAGTGTTTTCAGCAATTTTTTTCTCTTCTTTTTCTTTAGTTTCTTTTTCCTTCAGAATTTTTTCTAGAGGATTTTCTTCAACAACAGCAACAATAATCGAATCTTTTGTAATTACTTCTGAAAGAATCGGGTTTGTAATTGTTGTATTTGCGATCGAAGAATTAGAGTTTGTATCGAAAGAATTTATATTTTCTTCTTTAGTATTTTCCTCTAAATTAGTTCGCAAATTGGTATTTTTAGTATTATTATTTTGAACTAAAGATTCAGAAGGTTGATTAATAATAAAAGATTTATTTTTATTTGAAACCGATTGTTTTGAATGTTTATTTTTTGTGCTTCTGTTTTCAGAATTATTGGCAATTTCTATTTCACTAGAGCTATCAAGAATATTTATATTATTTTTCTGATTTGATTTTCTCTTTTTAATAACGTAAGGAGATTTGTTTGAAGCTTCTTTATTATTAGTGTTAGATTCAGAAGAAACTAAAATTGTATTTGATGGTTTTTTTGTGCCAAAATTTGTATTCGAGGAAGAAACTTTATTATTGTTATTTTGATTGGCAATAATCAAATTATTTTGATGTGAATCATTTTTAATATCTTGATTACTATTTATCGAAATATTTTTGTTTTGGGTTTTTGTTGCAACCGAATTATGATTGTTTGAAATTATATTTTTTTCTAGATTATTATTTTTCGTCGAGTTTTCGTTTTTTGGACTTTCAACAATGGGATTATTTGAATTTTCTTTTTGATTTTTATCTATCGAAACTACAATTTCTGAATCATTTTTACTTTGATTAAACTTAAATAAACTCGTATAATTATTTGCTGTAAAAAACCCTAATATAAGCGCAGCTGCAATTCCTGCAGCTTTCATATTAAACCAAAACGGAACTACTCTTTTTTTGTTCTCTTTCTTTTCAAGTTCAGCCGATATGTTTTCCCAAACCTGCGAAGAAGGCGTGGCTTCAAAATCCTTGAACTTTTCTTGGAACAAACGTTCTATGTCTTTTCTTTCGCTCATTTTGCTGATGGAAATATTTTCTCTTGTGATTTATCTATTTTTTCTTTTAATGACATTTTGGCTCTTGCCAAATTGGACTTGCTAGTTCCTATCGTAATTCCCAGCATTTCAGCTATTTCTTTGTGTGAATAATCGTCCATGACATATAAATTAAATACTAATCTGTATCTATCTGGTAATTCTTGAATGATTTTAAGCAAAAATTCAAGACTCATATTCTCATCATCAATTTCTATCGATGCGTCATCTACAACATCGTTTACCAGCTCTAGAAATGGAGTCTTCCGGTATTGTTGCAAAACATTATTTATCATTACTCGTTTTGCCCAACCATCAAATGATCCTGTAAATTTGTACTGGCCTATTTTATCAAAAATAATTAAAAACCCATCTTGTAAATTGTCTTCTGCTTCTGCATAATTTCTTGAATACTTCAAGCATACAGAAAATAGTTTACCCGCATATAGCTGATATAATTGTTCTTGCGACTTGGTATTTTTTTCTAGACATCCTTGTATGAGTGCTGGTAAGCTCAAATTTTAATTGTTTATTATGGTACAACTGGAATTGTAATTTCTTCATAAACATCGGCTCCATTTGCATCTGTTCCTTTCCAAAGTTTAAAAACATAACTGGTTTCTGTTGTTGGTTTAAATTGCAAAATTTCAGTAATTGGATTTACCGTTGCTGTTGTACAATTACTTTGTTCTATAACACTTGTTTGTATTGCAATTGTTCTAACATTTAAATTTTTTTCATAATAAAATCCTTCAAAAATATGGCACGTACTAGGACGAATATAATTAAACGGCAGCTCATAAACACTGTCTTTTTTAAATTCTACAGGAAGAACTGCACTATCTATAGGCAACAATTCTAAATGAAATTTATCTCCTTCAACATCTGTGCTACAACTAATAACACTAAAGATAACTATAATTAATAATACTATTTTTTTCATAACAACTAAATTTATACTGGTAAGATACAAAAATGAAAAATTGGTTGCGTATGAAAATAAAAAAACCCAAAATTTCTTCTGGGTTTTTGATGCTACTTATTAGATTCTTTGATGAAATCTTTTATTTTTATTTCAAGTTCGTCTGCTAATTCAGGATTGTCTTTTATTAATCCTTTTACTGCATCACGTCCTTGTCCTAATTTTGTATCACCATAACTAAACCAAGAACCCGCTTTTTTGATGATTTCAAACTCTACTGCAAGGTCAAGAATTTCTCCCGTTTTAGAAACACCTTCTCCGTACATAATATCGAATTCGGCAGTTTTAAAAGGTGGTGCCACTTTGTTTTTTACCACTTTTACTTTAGTCCTATTTCCTAATACATTTTCGCCATCTTTTATTTGAGTTGAACGACGAATATCTAAACGAACTGAAGCATAAAATTTTAAGGCATTTCCTCCTGTTGTTGTTTCAGGATTTCCGAACATAACTCCAATTTTTTCACGTAATTGATTGATGAAAAATACGGTACAATTAGTTTTGCTAATCGTTCCTGTTAATTTACGTAAAGCTTGAGACATTAACCGTGCATGAAGACCCATTTTTGAATCTCCCATTTCGCCTTCAATTTCACTTTTTGGTGTAAGAGCTGCAACCGAGTCAATAACTACAATATCTATTGCACCAGAACGAATTAGGTTTTCGGCAATTTCTAATGCTTGTTCCCCGTTATCTGGTTGTGAAATGATTAAATTTTCGATATCAACTCCTAATTTCTCAGCATAATTCCTATCGAAGGCATGTTCTGCATCTATAAATGCGGCAATTCCTCCTGCTTTTTGTGCTTCGGCAATAGCGTGTAAAGTTAAAGTTGTTTTTCCAGAAGATTCTGGTCCGTAAATTTCAATTACACGTCCACGTGGATATCCACCAACTCCTAATGCTAAATCTAATCCCAATGAGCCTGAAGAAATCGTTTCTACCTCTTCAATGGCTTTATCCCCCATTTTCATTACAGTTCCTTTACCGTAAGTTTTGTCTAATTTATCTAATGTAAGCTGTAATGCTTTTAATTTTGCTTCTTTTTCTGCACTCATTTTATATGGAATTATTTTTAGTAAAAATAGTTGTTTTCTTTGAGATGATAAATATAAGTTTTCAACAAAAACCGAACACATTGATTTTTATAAAAAAAAACAAAAGAGCTATCCTAATTGGACAGCTCTTTTGAAAACCTTAGTGTTATTGTTTCGAAAAAATTTAAAAAATAATTTTCTTAATCACTGTTTGACCATTTGTTAAAGTAACCTTTACAATTAATGCTTGGTTGTTTTTTAGAATAGAACTTACAACAGATTCATTTGTATTTAGATTATTTTTTTCTGTCAATATTTGTCCTAAAACATTATAAACCGTGTAATTTTTGATGCTTTCTAAACTAGAATTTATTTGAATTCCATTATTTGAAGCAAAAACAGTAACCGTATTTTCATTTAAATTAAAATCCGTATTACTTAATGTTTGATTTGTATAACGCAATACAAAACGATCGTTTGTTATTCCTTGTGTAGCCGTAAATTGATAAGGAGAATCTGTAATGTCATTAATGGTATTTAGTAACTTATCTTCAATATAAATTTTTTGTGCTTTTCCAGAAAACAACCCGTCTACTGTTGCAATGGCAATAGTATAAGTTCCATCTGTTGGAATTTGAATCCCCATACTTACTAAGTCATTTACATTAAATGGTAACGCTCTACCTTGTATTACCATTGGTTTATCTTCAATCAAGGAATAAAAATTTTGACTTGGTTTATTGTCTGTAAAGGCATCATATAAACGATCTTCTTCTTGTGTAGCTCCTGTTACATAACCTACAACAGTTCTATTTACGGATCCTGTTGGAGTTACTAAATCTAACCAAATTCGATGTTGTTCTTGTGTAGCTGTTGTTGATTGGATAAGGTCACTATTTCTGTAAAACTGATTGTTAGCAAATGCAGTACTTCGCATCCCATTATTAAAAGTTACTGTGCCAGAACCCATTAATCCTGGATTCATCAAAACCATAAATCCTTGTCCTGTACCAATCTTGTAATTACCAGGGCCACTTGTAGCAGCTGTCAAGTTTACAGATATATAATCATTAGGATAATAATTTGAGGTATAACTTTGATAAAAAGGACTTGTAATATTGGTTGGCAACTGACCGTGTGTCCAAATTTTCACAAACCCTTCAATACCACTATTCGCTGGTAATGTTAAAAATTCATTTACTCCAATAGCCGATGGGTATGGGTTTCCTATAAGATTCCAGTTATCATCAGTAGCCGTTTTCAAAATTCCTTGTACTCCAATTCCTGAGTAATCATTACCTCTAAAAATAGTTGGACTATATATTCCGTTATTAGGCACTCCAATAAAATTTGTGTTTAGTGCACTAGTTGCGCTATTTGTAAATCCGTTGGGAGCGCGAATAATATATCCTTTTGCAGGAATCATGTTTTCTGTAGTATTTATCCAAGTTCCTTCGCCTCCATTTAAGTTAGCAGTAGTTGTTCCCCATTTGAAAATGTAATTCGAAGGTGTTAATGGAGATATGCTTTGTACGGGAAATGTTCCACTAGTTGCATTTCCTACTGGCGCTGACCAGTAAGAGTAATCTTGCAGTTTAAGTTTAGTATCTCTTTTTACAGAAATCACTCCTGTATTTATAGCAGTATTACTAATTTGAACGATAGATCCATCATTTTCAACAATAATATTAGCGCCTGAGTTTACAGTTAAGCCATTTTGAATATTAACATACTTATTACTATCCACTTTTAAAACAAATGGACTATTAACTTGAACACTACAAGCATCAAAACTTGGCAAAATAGACATGTCATAATTTCCATCAATTATTACAAACTTAGTTAGATCAGGTACTCCGCTTGACCATGTAGAACCATCCCATTTTGTTCCTATTACAATTGTAACTGTATTTGAGCTTAAGCTTACTCCACAAGTGCTAGCAGCTCTAATTCTAAAGTATAAAGGACTTATTTGAGGCAGTCCAGTCACTGAAAAACTAGTAACATTACCTACATTTAAAGCATTGTATCCTGGCAAAAATGTAGCAAAAGTATTTACGGCAGAAACATCTAACTCATAGCTAGTTGCATTAGTTTGCGTTGTCCAGTTAGCAGTAAAAGAAGTACAAGAAGCAGCTGTAATAGTTGGATCTGATGGTTTATTAACGTTTAATGTACCATACGTAATAGTGTTTGAAAGCTTCCCCACACCACAAGCAAGTATAGGTCTAATCCTATAATAATATGCCACATTAGCTGTTAATCCTGTAACTAAATAATTTGTAACATTGCCTACGTTTAAAGCATTGTAACCCGGAAGAACGGTTAAAAAATTTGAAACAGTAGAGACGTCTAAAGCGTAACTACTTGCTCCCGCAACTGCATTCCAATTAGCATAAAATTGCGAACAACTTGCATTTGTTCCAGCAACTGCTACTGGTGTGATTGTAGAGGTAGTTGTACTTGTTGTAATTGCTATCGAGTTACTTGAAAAACGACAGCCAGTTGCATTTGATGATGCCGAAACCACTCTTCTGTAATATAATGTTCCTGATGTTGTTGTTGCTGGAGGTGAATAATTTTCTGTCGTAGCTCCAACAATATCTGAAAAAGTACTGTTGTTAGTTGAAACTTGCCATTGAAAAGCAATTGTCGGGTTTATTGCTCCTCCGTTATATACATAAGGTGAGCCATCCAACAATCCTGATGTGACATTATTGCACACGGAAGAATTACCTATCAATGAAATTGTATTAGATGTTGAATCAAAAGATGTTAAGCTAAATTCGGCATTATTCTGACCGCCATTTTCATAATAGTCAAATAATAATTCTGAATTTCCATTTAGATAAATTAAAACATTATAGTAATTTGTTGGAGATTGCTCTATCCATTGATTAAAAACTAACTGATTATCTACATATAACCTAATACCATCATCACCTTTAAAAGTTGCTATATAGCAACCAGCAGGCCTTTTAGACTTCATTTTATAACGGACGGCATAGGTTTCAGTATATATAGATGTACTTGGTAATCCACTACTCAACAAAGGAAAACAGTTAGAGTCTCCTCCAAATAATTCAGAAATAGATTCTGATGGAACTGAATAATAACCAACATAATTCTCAGTATTGAATGGGAAAGTAGCAGCTGGAGATATAGGTGAAGTACCTCCAGGAGGTGCGCTTCCAGTCCAATTATAAACATGTCCAATCCAAGTGTCTGTTCCAAATGAATTTTGATTGTCAAGAGAATTTCCAACACTAATTAAACTTAACACAATTGTTTTACCAGTAGTA
This sequence comes from Flavobacterium sp., assembly GCF_039932285.1. Lineage (GTDB taxonomy): Bacteria > Bacteroidota > Bacteroidia > Flavobacteriales > Flavobacteriaceae > Flavobacterium. Next base: position 5,618 of record NZ_JBDTQE010000055.1, on the reverse strand, counting down.
CTAGAAGAATTACAAGCACCATAAGACAAAGTAATCTTAATTTGTCCTGAAAATGAAGCAATCCAATTCGAAATAGATGCTCCTGTTGCTCCAGAGGCAGATCCAATATTAACATTAGATGTGTCAAAAATATTTAGGTTTTCTAGGTCTGTTGAGAAAACATCTCCAACGCTAAACGAATAAGTAAACCCTTTAACTACATTAATTAAAATATAATTATTACCTTTTACATTAGTTACATTTTGGCTTTGAGGAAAACTGTTTACGCAAAAGGTTTGCGTAACACCGCTTTGAACAGCACCTGTTGGAAATATACATTGTGAATTAACATTAAGAAATAATAGCAAAGAAGTAAAAAGTAATGTTACTTTCATAATTTTTTTAATTTTTTGCAAAGTTATCTTTTTTTAAAAAGAAAGGATGAGATATTAAGATTTCAAAATCATAATTATGGATATGAGATTATTTTTGTTTTAAAAAAATAGTACTAACAAAAAAACTGCATAAAAATTATCGTTTATATAATTCTTTTGTGAAAATGCTAGATTATATTTTAACATTTCTAAAAAATAATTTTCTTAATCAATGTTTGATTGTTTGTTAAAACAACTTTTATGATTAATGTTTGATTGTTTCTAACAATAGTACTAACCGCAGATTGATTTGTGTTTACATTATTCTTTTGCGCCAATTTTTGACCTAAAACATTATAAACTGTATAATCTTTGATGTTTTCTAAACTGGAATTTATCTTAATTTCATTATTTGAAACAAAAACAGTAACCGCATTTTCACTTAAATTGAAATCCGTATTGCTTAATGTTTGATTAGTGTAACGTAATACAAAACGATCGTTTGTTATTCCCTGTGTTGCGGTGAACTGATAGGGAGTGGTGGTTATGTCATTAATAGTATTTAAAAGTTTATCTTCTATATATATTTTTTGGGTTCTATCAGTAAATAATCCATCGACTATTGCTATTGCAATTGTATAGGCTCCATTTGTTGCTGTCTTTATTCCCATTGGCACTGTATCTTGATCGTTGAAGGGTAATGAACGACCTTGAATCGTCATGGGATCGTTATCAATTAAAGAATAGAAATTTTGTGCGCTTTTATAGTCTGTAAAAGCGTCGTACATATTGTCTTTGTTTTGAGTTGCTCCTTCTACGTAACCTACTAAAGTTCTAGTAGTTTCTGTTGGAGAAACTAAATCAAGCCAAATTCTGTTTTGCTCACCATTGTTATTTATTGTATTTTTTATATTACTTGTTTTAAAAAACTGGGTATTAGCAAACATTCTACTTCTCATACTATTATTAAAAGTAACCGTTGAAGAACCTGCCAAACCTGGAAGCATTAAAACCATAAATCCTTGTCCTGATCCTATTCTATAATCCCCAATAGCTCCACTAGTGGCTCCAGTTTTATTAATTGATATGTAATCTGACGCATAATAGTTAGATACAAAATCTTGATAAAAAGGACTGGTTGTTGAAGTTGGTAATTGAGCATGAGTCCATATTTTTACAAAACCGTCTATTACTAATTTATTTGTCTCTAAAAACTCATTTATGCTAATCGCTGAAGGATATGGATTCCCTAATAAATTCCAGTTATCATCGGTTATTGTTCTGGGAATTCCTTGTATACCTAAACCTGTGAAATCTGTTCCTCTTGAAACTGTTGGAGTAAACACTCCGTTTTGAGGTACTCCATTAAAACTATTTGTTAACGATGTCGCAACACTTGCACTTGTGCCATTTGGAGCTCTCACAATGTAACCGTTTCCTGCTACCATGTTTCCTGAGTATGCCGTCCATATTCCTTGACCTCCATTAGCATTTGCTGTTGTTGTTGCCCAAGAATATCTAAATGGAGAGGTTGGGAACATTCCCGCTATTGTTGTTCCTGTAACTGGCGCTGACCAATATACATAATCTTGCAACTTAACAGAACTAATTCTTTCATAAAAAATATTTCCAGTATTCAGCCCTAAGTCGTTAATCTGAATTAATGAACCTGTATTTAATATGTTAAATGTTCCGTTGTTAGATATATTATTTTGAATTTCAACATAAGTGTTTGCAGAAACAGTAAGGTTAAAAGTAGCATTAATAGTCAAATTACATGCGCTAAAACTTCCATTTATACTTGTTGTGTAATTACCATTAATTGTTGCTGATTTAGATAGAGTTGGCAATCCATCACTCCAGGTCGAACCATTCCATATTGTGGCTCCTGTAGAAATTTTAACAGCTGTCGTTGCAATGAAACATGTTGCTGTATACTCTCTTACTTGGCAATAATATTGATAACCATCTAAACCTGTTAATGATGAAATATTTAAAATAGCTGATGTTGATCCAGAATAAACGCCAGTATTTGTTAATGACGTCCATGTAGTTGTACTAGGTGCTACAACATACCATTGATAGGCAAGAGCATTTCCTCCTACAAAGCCTTCAAGAGCTGTAACTGATAGCGTAGCTGAAGTAGAGGCACAAGTTAAAGCAATTATTGGTTGTGCAGAGACGCTTGGTGATGAGCCTCCACTTGGAATAGTTAATCCAGCACTTGGATAGCAAACTCCAGCACCTAATGGCATAGTATTCCAGTCTGCAGCAACATAAGATGTTCTTGCGCTTAATGTCCCTGCATTTCTTACCATATAATAGCCTGGTCCAGTAGAATATGTATGAACATCATCAATAATAACAGTTCCTGCTGCATTTCTTAACTGAATACCATCATCTTCATTAAATCCACCAGTAATTGTTCCGTTTGTTGAAGCTGGTCCACAACTAGCAGGAGAAACTTTCAGTATTCCTAAAGCTCCAGAAGCAATTGTTCCTGTTAAAGTAGCATAAATAGCTTCAGCTCCATTACCATAGGTAGTTGTTCTATAAAGCGCATAATTTACCATATTTACAGTTGCGGCTGTACCATTATATAATGTTATAAATCCGCCAGAACCCGTTTTTTCGTCGTGAATATCATATATAATTAAATCAGAGATAGCAGCTCCTTCACAAGATGTAATATCTTTATTTATAATCGTAAAAGTGGGTGTTGAAATAACACAACTTGTTGTAGTATTTACAATATTTATGACCCCCGTAGTTGCTCCTGCTGGAACCGAAACTACTAATTGTGAAGCTGAACTCGAAATTATTGTAGCGGCTGTACTGTTAAAATTTACTGTTGATCCTAACAAACTACCAGAGCTTGAATTTATGGTAACCTCTGTTCCTACTGGACCAGAGACAGGAAAAATAGAAGCTACTGTAGCAGGAACGCAAATCCCATTTCCTTGAATGGAAAAAGTATAACTTACTTCATTACTATCATTATTTATTATTGTTATTGTTGCAGATCTCATTCCCGATGCTGTAGGTGTAAATTGAATCGTTAAGCCAGCGTTTCCGCCATTAGCGATTGTACCAACGGGAGAAGTTGTAATAACAAAGTCAGATGCATTAGTGCCTGTAATTGTAGCGCCAGTTACGTTTAAGTTTGCAGTTCCTATATTTTGAACGACAAAGTTACTACTTAGTGAACTAGCAATGTTTACATTGCCAAAATCTGTAAAGTCTGTTGCAGAAGGTATAATATCTCCTGTTAAAATGTTGTTTGCGTTTCCTGTAACATTTATTTCTGGTTGTGGACTAGAAGGGGTGACAGTTCCGTTAAATGTAAAATCATTTATACTATAAGTTGTTGTTCCAGCAGCTAAACCAAATGCATAAAATCTAAACGTTATTGGTGTTGTAATGTTTTGATATATGCCTGCTACAAGATTTATTGTTGTTCCTGCTGCAGTTGGAGTGCCTATGTTTGCAGTATAACCATCAATACTAGAACGAAAAGCAAAACTTGGAGTTCCTGATGAAACTTGACCAGTATATACAAAATTTGCAATATCAATTCTAAACCCAGCATTTGGAGTCAATGTAAATTCAAAATAATCATTAAGATCAATTCCTGCTGTACTCCATCCATTTGCGTTATATCGATTTGCTGCAGCTGTTCCTGTAATTCCAGAACCTCTTGAAATACCCGATACAGCAATGTTTGGATCTATCGTTTGACCAGTTGTATAAGGACTAGACTGAACCGCAGAAGCAAAAGTCAGAGGATTGGTAAAAATTGATTGTCCCCAACCGAAAACCGAAAAAAGTAATGTTAAAAAAAGTAATTTAATTTTCATAGATTTGGTTTTTTAATGAATACTTGTTTTTTGAGAATCAGAATTTATATATTCAAAAAATAAGGTTATAAACGTTTGCGAAATTATAACAAGAGTCTAATTTTATTAAAAAAAGAATATTATTAAAACATTAATTTATTGAAAACACCAACAAACAAAATCCTTTCGATTGAGAATGTTATTAAAAAGCTGGAATTCTATTGTGCTTATCAAGAGAGATGTCATGATGAAGTCACAGAGAAAATGCGAAGTTATTCACTTAATAATCAAGAAATAGATTCCATTATTGTGCATCTTATAGAACATAATTTCCTAAACGAAGAACGCTTTGCCTGCAGTTTTGCTCGCGGAAAATACCGCATAAAATCTTGGGGAAAAATAAGAATTGTAAATGAATTGAAATTTCGAAAAATATCACAATACAACATTAATACAGCGCTTAAAGAAATTACACCTGACGAATATTTAGAGACTTTACATAAACTCGCCGAGCACCATTGGGGAACTATGCGAGAAAATAACGTTATGAAAAAGAGGAAGAAATTTTGTGATTATTTGCTTCGAAAAGGATGGGAAAGTAATTTGGTTTATGAAAAAGTGAAAGAATTAGAAGGTAAAAATCCATAGAAACTAAATATAATAGCACGCGGATGACACGGATTTTTAATATAGTGAGAATGAAAAAAAATCATTGCTGAAAACGCATTACTCTTTGCTCAACAAAATACTAACTGAATTTCCTCCAAAACCCACTGCATTAACCAATACTTTACGAATGTTTTTTCTTTCTAATTGATTTTCTGCAAAAGGCACTCCAATAAACCGATTGTGTTGCATCATCATAATAGCCAACTCAACACTTAACATTCCGGATGCGCCAAAAGTGTGTCCAATTTTCCATTTGTTGGTGGTAAGTATAGGAAGGTTTTCGCCAAAAACTTTCTGAATCGCTTTATGTTCTGATAAATCCCCTTTTATAGTTCCTGGAGCGTGCATCACAATGGCATCAACTTCAGATAAATTAGTGTTTTGCAAAGCAATTTTCATAGACTTCTGAAAACAATCCGCTTCGGTAGAAATAGATATTCCGTGTTCTAAAATATCGGTAGCATAACCTATTCCTTCTATATAAGCCAAAGCATTTTTGCTTCCACCAATTTCTAAACAAATTACCGCAGCACCTTCGCCTAAAACCATACTATTTTTTGTTTTATTTAAATCGAAAGCACGACATTTATAGTCATCTTCTTCTTTCGAATAAATTTTTAGCGCCTGCATTTGAGCAATTGTAAAAGGAGTAAGTGGTGCTTCGCTTCCGCCAACAAGGAATTTATCGGCCATACCCGCACGAAGCCAGGCTACTCCGTTTAGCAAAGCGTGCAAAGCGGTTGAACAGGTTATAGAATGT
>NZ_JBDTQE010000054.1:0-19268 GCF_039932285.1 Flavobacterium sp. | reverse complement strand
CATCAACTACTAATGATTCTTCTTTTATTAAATTAACAGCAGCAATTCCAGATGGTAAAGCATTTGCAACTGCTTTTGGATTATACATAAATTGCCCCCATTGTCTATAAAAGGCACCATAGTTTGTATTTGCTTTTTGAAATAAATTAATCATGGCATTACCAACATTATAATTTGTTGTTCCCGCAGTTATGATTGCATGAGTAGAGGAGTTTAATGCTATTTTACTTAATATTGATTGATTGTCAGAATATTCACTGTCATCACTTGTAAAACTAATTTCTAACTCATTAGATGTAGTTATGTTAGGATCATTATTTAATGAAATTCCATTTGAATAATCAACTGTAACTACCCCGTTGGTAATGGTAAAAATACGTTTCCCTAATAGTTGATTTCCTCTTTTAACTACAAAATTAATTTTACCTGAATCTGTTGCCGAAAACACGCCATTTAAATTGGGTAAAATTAGTAACCCATTTCCTAGATTGCTTATATCTAATTTATTATAAATAGGACCACAAGGATATAGTTTGTATATATCATAATCTGCAATAGGATAGACGGTCTGATTTGTTGTAACACTTCCTTCTGGACCATTTTCACCTATTACCTGATCTATAGTGCTACAAATCATTTTAGGCTTCCATTCCATTACTTTCCAATTGGAATTTGATGTAGATACAACCTCAAAATAAAAAAAGGTTTGAGATAAATTTGTTAAACCCGCAATACTTTCATCTGTTACTACAATACTATTTAAATTGGATGTAGGCGATATTACTGTACTTATATTGGCAGGACACAACTGAGAGTATATTATTTGTTCGGTAGTAATTAAGTTGTTATTTGGATTACTACTACCACTCTCTTGATCTGCTTTAATAGTTTTTTTAATTATGCGATAAGTCACATGGTCTGTCGGAGTAACGGAGAAGTCATCCCATGATATATTAGCTGTTCCACTACTACCTGGAAATTGAATTGGTGTTTTTCCTGTCAAAACAAAACTATCTAAATAACTACTGCTAAAAGGAGTTAAACCATTTGCATCAGTAACGGTATTTAAATTTGAAGCCACGTACTGAATTTGAGGATTCCAATTAATAGGAGCATTACCATTAGTAATTGAATGCACTCTAAAATAAATACGTTCTCCTTTTTTAACATAAAGTGTATTACCATTTCCACAAGGCGAACTATCCTGAGTAATAGTTGTATAAACTATTGGATTATTTAAATTTAATGTTGTACCATATAATAAACACAAATCACTAGGTGTAGCGGTACAAGAGGTAGGATTGTAAGTTAATTTAGCATTAGTCTTAAAATTTTTTAAACTATTACTTTGTTTTGAATAACAATCAGGGTTTGTATTTCCAATTTCGATATTGTTAATTGTTATAGTTTGAATTAACGCAGGTGAATTAGTTATATGAATTCCAATGGAAACATTTGTATTAATATTTTCATTAAGATAATGAAAATCCTCGTCATAAGTAAAATTAATTGTGCAATTAGAACCTGGATAAAGATTTTCAACAGCAGCCTCACAAACATCAGGATGATTAATTAAATCATAAGTTCCTAGTAGTATATTGTTAACTTTTACAACAAAATTGTTTGTTGTACTAAAGCTGGTAATCTTTTTGGCAGCATCATTATAAGAAGAAGTTGAAATTACTCCAAAGCTAGAGGGATCCCATAATTCCGTACTTAACGCTAAAGTGTTAAAAACATTAAAAGAATTGAATTTTATATTTAATCCATAAACTTCAAAAAAATCATTAACAGTATTACTCTGATAAGGATTTCGGGAAACATACGAACTATTCGATATTCCAATTGTTGTATTGGGAGCTAGATTACTTCCTAACACAGTTTGTAACCAAGGGGTTATTTCATTTGAAAAATTTAAGTTTTGTATTGAATAGTTTGGATTTAAAGTTATCTGAGAATTACTTGGACACATGTTTGTCTGTGTACCATTGTTAATGAGTAAAATAATAATCTGTAGTAGGATTAGACACTACACCATTTATATTTAAGGATTTTATCCTTGCTGGATAAAATCCACAAGAACTATCTAATTTACTGCCTGTACTAAGTACATTGTATTCATACATTATGTTTGACATAGGATAAGACCATTCCACAAACTGCCCACAATAGATTCTATTGTTTGATTTATTCTTTTCAATAGTAACTATGGCTTCTTTACTTGTGTCGGTAAGCTCTATTGCATTATCTATTTGTATGGCTCCGTCTGCGGGTGCTTCCCAAACTTTAACAACATCAAAAGCAGGTAATGTTATATTCTCTTGATTGTATTCATCTGGTGTGTCAATCTCTTTTGGTCTTGCTGTAATTACTAAATTCTCAGTATTTTTACTATCTGGTATAAAAGTTGGATTTCCATTAGTATCTAATCGGTTAAAGAAGACGATTCCATTTTTTACAATATCCATCAACCCATCTCCATTACCATCTGTAAAATACATATCTGTTTCGGAGTTATTTTTTGATTTATCCCAACCTACAAATCCGCCTATTTTCTTAAGTCCAAAGGTCACTTGAAAATTGGTACTTCTAGAACGACCATAAGAATGATAAAAATTATCAATTCCAATAATAGGAGCATTAGGTTCAAATGAATGAGTGACTATAGGTTCATTATTTATACCATAAGTAACTGTTTTCTTGTGTTTTTTATAAAATAAACCATTACTACTTGTTTTAGTTACAATATCTTCCAATCCATCTCCATTAATATCAATCAAAGAAGTTAATCCCTCGCTTTTATCATTAGCCCAATTAAATTGTATTCCAAACGTAGTCATTTTAGTAAATCTATTACTTCCTATTCCAAGACCTATATAAAAACCAACGCTTTTCGACTTTGATTTGCTACTTCCTAATAAAGATCCTGTACTATTAAAAGAAGTCATATAACTAGAAATTAAAAAATCATCATTATACAAATAGCAAGGTTTATCTCCTTTATTAGTATCACTAAAATTTGGACTAAAAGAAAAATTATGACTTAAATTTTGAAAAAATTGAGTGTATTTCTTTCCTGAATTTGCAAACCCTCTCCCAATAGGGCATCCGTGATTGCTCGCTGGACCTGATTCGTTTGGACATAAGTCACAACTACCACGAACCCCATCACCATCAATATCAGCCATACTGTCACAATTAGAAGGGATATTATCATTACAAATGGTTTCTGTTGTATCGGTATTATAGTAAATATCAGTTCCATTTACAGTTATATCATTATAATAATCGAAAGTATGAGTATAAAAAATGGTATTATCTTTATCTAATTCCGAAACGGATTTTAGCTGTCCTTTTTGAAATTTTCCATATCCTATATCAAACGTATATTTTCTAATTGTTTCATTAGTATTGGCTTTTTTAACAATAATATCAGATAAGAAATAAGGTTCTACCTGTTTAATTCCCATTCTTCCATTAAACGAAACATCATTTCGTATTGTATTTTGAGTATTAAATTCAACAGAATAATTTCCATCTTGATCATTAAAACCAGTATATGTAATCTTTTGAATATTAAAAACTCTTCCATTATTTAAGTTGGAATTGTCTCCCACTTGATTCAATAGAATAATATTTGAATAATAATACTTAATATTATTTCCAAATACATCTTCACTCATAAAAAGACCCCAATTCACAATTTTCCCCTGATCATTTTTAATCACAGCATTGTCAACAACTCCATTTTTTCCACCATACCAGCTTATACCTCCATCTGTCGCTGTAACTTTCCAATAATAATCACTGGAATTATTTCCTAGTCTTTCTATTTTGGCAAAACCACCTTGTTTTCTAGGTGTAAAAATGGCTGATGTAATTCTTGGTCTAGGTGCAGTATTATATACATTTGTTGCTCCATCTACATCATAATGTCTATTAGGCATCCAATCACTTTCTCCAATTTTAGGGTACATTAACTGTTCACCCGCCATTGTGTACATTTCACTCTCATTAACAGCATCAAACAAAGGAACTCCCCATCGTGAATCAATAGTAATTGATGGAGTATTAATACCCCAACCTTGACCTAGCCATCCATTTCCACCTTCATTACTATATTGAATAGCCAATTGTGGTTGCATTCCTTTTCTTCCAGCTGGTATTTTAATAGGATAACTAACGTTCGCATCTCCTTTTTGAGATACTTCTGGCGGACTTATTAGTGTCATTTCAGAAGAAGGATCTGCTGCCTTAATGTCATTCATCATAGTAGAGGTAAATCCAGTTGTTTCTGGACTCTCTGGTGTTTGAATAATTCCGTTTATGTAATCTGTAAAATGATTAGTTAATGACTTTACAATTTTATCATGTTCAATTAAAGTGTCTTTTTTTACTGCAACCCAATTTTTCAAATTTGTATCAAAATAAAAGGAGCTAATATCTTGAGCAGTATAGCCTTCAGGAATTAATTTTTCATCATATTCAATAGCAATAGAAACTTCCTTTTTGAAATTTGTACCATCGGGTAAAAAACGATAACCGACACCTCCTTTGGTTACATTTATCATTCCTGAACTCATTGGAGCAATATCTACATTTCTAAGTTTTGTAATGGTAATTTGTTTATCGTTTTTTAAGGAATTTTGATTTATTTTAATGGAAGCACCATCTATTTGCAAATTTTCATTTCTATCTGCTTTACATAGTAAAGTGCTACTATTTGAAGCTATTTCTAACGGAAATATTTTATCTGCTTCTACTAAGTTGTCGATACTAATTATTTCTTGCCCTAAAAATATATCTCCATCCATCACTTTTAGTACAATGAAATTTTTATTCTTTATTAATTCCGATAACTCTACAAAGCCTTCAAATTCACCTTGTTTTATTGTGAGCAATTGATTTTCTGCATATACTTTTATATGATTGAAATTTGCATTTTTAACAAATCCCTTTATGTACATTTTATTGTCTTTTATAAAGTGTACATTTTGGTTTTCTACATGCAATAAAGATGAGATACTAGAATTTTTTTTATTTTCAAAAACAATTTTTAGGTTTTTTATCTGATATTGATAATTTGCTCCTTTAGGAATTGTAAATAATATTTTATTTGCCCCTTTATGAAGCCATTGTATGTCTATTTCTTCTTTTTGTGAAGTCCATCCATTTTGTTTTTTAATTAAATACCCTCCTGTTGCCCATCTATCATTTATACTTCTGGAAACTGCATTAATATCTTGTACTCCATTTAACTCATAAGTTAAGTAAGCATTAGTATTTGCAGGTAATTCTTGGTTTATGAAAAATTTAAAAAGATTATCATTTGGATCATCTAAAGGATTCTCCTTTGTTGAACCAATTATTCCCGAAACAATATCCGTTTTTATTTCAAAATGATTTAATATTTTTTTATCCCTGTATATTTTTACTATTCCATTATTTGTGGGAACAGTTGCTCCTGTTTTGATTTTTAAAACTGATTCTGATTCAGTTGTATTTGAAACTAAAGGGGAATCTTTTAAACTTGAACCTTTATATTCTCTTGAAGGAATAAGATTTAAGTAACCTTCTATAATATTTTGTGAAGGAGCAACAAAACTAGAATGTAGCATCGCTATTAATGCTACTCTATGTAGTACTGCATTTACACTATTTTTTATTCCCATATTTGAGTTATGATTTTTCATAAGTAAGAAAAATGATTTTATTTAATGATAAGTTTTGAAGTTTGGGTTTTACCGTCAATTGTAACGGAGACTAAAAAAGTTCCAGATGTTTGAATACTTTCAGTAACTACATTATCTTTTATAGAATTTAAATTGAGGTTTTTAATTAATTTTCCATTTATATCATGTATCATAATAGAAACATTTGAAAATTGCTTTAAATTAAAATGAATTTGGAAATTTTGTCCAGAATCTACTGGATTTGGAAATAATGTCCATCCTTCTTTTTTTGAACTTTCTATTACATCAAATGGCATTTCTTTACTACAACCTTTTTTATCAAAAACAACTAATTTGTAATTTCCAATTTTGTCGACTTTAATAGTAGCATCTGTAGATAGTAAGACGTTGTTAGAATACCACTTATAGGTTTCTATTTGTTCAGGTTTCTCAACTGTCGGGGTAATTTCTATGGGGGTATTTTCATCCATAAAATATTGACTAGCAATTTTTACTTCATTTTGTGAAAATGGATCTAATTTGATTTCACTTTTAAATACGTTTTTACTATCAGAAACCGTAATTATATAATCTCCAGACTCAAGATTATTTAATACAACATCATTATCATTGGAAATAATTTCTTTGTCTAATTTATTAGATTGAATCTTTATTTTATAAGGAGCCAGCCCTCCAACAATTTTTAAATCAATCTTTCCATCTGAATTTGAATTACAAGAAATAGCTGAACTTTTACTTATAACAAAAAAGTCAGTAGCTTTAATTAATGTAAACAATGAAGTGGAATTAGCTTTCCATTCTACTTTATCAAAAACTACTTTTTCATCATCGTTTATAGTCGCTGGATAAAATGTTGAAACAGAAAAATCTATTTTATCCGAAGAATTAGAATCTACGACTAACCACACTTTTTGATTCGTTTTGGGTTTTGTTGTGTTTTCTAAAGGCATCAAATTTTTATCAATAAAAATTTGTGTTGGCATTATTTTATTTGATTCAGAAGTAGTTTGAACTTTCCAAATCCTTTCCATCATGTTTAAATTTACTGAAGTTTTAGAATCTTCAATTTTATTTTTTTTACCATTATCTCCCCATAAAACATAAGTGTTATTTGAAATATCACTTAGATTTTCATTATTGCTTTTTTTAAGAGAGTTAAACGCTATGTAAATTCCATCATTTTCAGAATTACCCGATTGCTTTTGGTTTAATTCAAAATAATTATCCCTACCAATTCCTGTAATTCTATTTCCAAAAGAACTATTTTTCTTTAAATTCCATATTTTCTCTCCTTTTGAACTATAATAATTTTTCTCTGTAAGAGATATTCCATATTTAATAGATAAATAACTTTCTATCAAATTTCTTTCATATTGATTAACATTTCTTGGAATATAAATTAATTCAGACAATATGTTTTTTCCTTCTTTATCATTATATAAATCATCTTCAAATAGTAAATTCTGTTTTTTACTCGAAATAATAGAATTATCTGTATTTAGATAGCTTAAAATATAACCTTTTTTAACATCTCCTTTATTTAAAAGAATTTCATCTTGATTAATTATTCTTTTAGAAGAAATAAAAGTTTTATTTTTTCCTTTTTGTAATTGAATAAGATTTTGTTCTTCTTCATTTGAAGATTTATAAACTAAAAAAAGAGACATTTCATTTATACTACAATTCTTTATTTTCTTTGTAATAATACCAGAGGAGAAAGGAATAACTTTGTTAAAATTGAAAAACAAATTATTTTGACTGCTCTCATTTTTTGAATAGTCTGTGTTATTTTTAATCCATACAGTACTTTCATAGATGGTTTTATTTTCTTGTGAAAATAAAATTTGTGAAAATAAAATAGATAATAAACAGAATTTAAACGTTGATTTCATAGCTTTTATTTGTAATAATATTCTTAACTAAAAAACAGCAATATTACTAATTATTCTTAGTTAAACAACTAATCAATATTTGCTTTCTTATTTTCAATGATTAAAAAAATCCTACTCAAGAATTAATAAATAAAAATAGAGTAAGTGTCGAAAAATTTGTTTAATTCGAGTGTTGGGTTTGTTGTTATTTAGAATTATTGACTCCTAATTTATTGTTTTTATAAAAACTTTATTTTAATGTAACACACTCTACTATTAAAGTATTGTCTAAAAATATTATGGCATCATAAATACTAAATAACTAATTTCACATAGTGAATCAGATTATTAAATATAGAAATGATTTAAAAAATTAAGAACTCTTAGAATACATTGTCAAAAAAATAAAATGATGTACTTATGTTGTATTACTAAAATTTATTTTTATAAAATATCAATAAAATAAATACATCGCAAGCTTTGTATAGCTAAACTTGTGAAAGCATGTAAAAACAGTAATAAACTATTTTTTTCATTTTTAACAAGGTTATTTTTATTTTTTTTTGGCAAAACTACAATTAAAAATCAATATCAAACAATCACTAATTTTAGTTAGATTTCTTATAACTGAATTTGGTTAGAAGGTATTTCTTATCTAAGTTTTTTTAAGGTTTAATATTACTTTATTATAATATAGAAATTAATTAATAGGTATTTTGGTTGTAATCAATCGGTCTCATTTTGTGTTTATTTTTTTTCGTTCGCTATTCCAGTCAGTCGTATCAATTGTTATCTGCATTCCTTACATTCTACAGGTACTTAGTAAGTAAAATTGAGAATATTTATAGCAATCGTTAAAGAAGTCGTTAAAGAGAAATAATTAATTTGGTAGAATTTAAAAGAAATTCAAACAAAAAACGAAAATAAATTTAATAATCACGAATACCAAAAAACAATAAAAAGTATAAGTAAATACTTAATTTGATTAGGTTTAGAGTTTTCGTATGTTTGTTTTTATAAAAATCTATATTATGACAAGTTACGAGTTAGGAAGCAGTTTTGAAATTACCACTAAAGATTTTTTTATTTGGTTATTTGAAAAATTGGAATTGACTGTTGTAAAAGATAGAGTCCAATTTTCAGGAACTCAAGATGGTTTTGATATTTTGATTGTAGTTTCAAAAAATTATGTTGAACAACGAATTTATATTGAATGTAAAAACTATAGTTCTGATTTAGACATTGGAAACATAATAAAAAAGGCCTGGGATTTAGAAAAGAATCAAAATCTTGATGAAAACGATTTGTTCATTGCAATCAACCCAAAATCAAACTTTAAAAATCAAGATAATTCTGAAAAATCTGTTCCAATTTTAGATGAGAAATTTAAATTTAGAAATTGTTTACTAGATGTGTCAAATGGTATTAAAAGATTATTTGCATTAAATAATACTTTTTACGAAAAAGTATATGGAAATAATGTAGATTTTGAAATTAACGAAGAAAAAGAAATAGACAGATTTAAAAATATTATTTTTTCCAAAAAACCTTTCAAAAAAGTTATTATTTCTAGTACAGATAAAGAAAAATTCATTGGTAATCTTACTATAAATGATGATTATGTAAATAGATCATTTTCTGAAGATTTAGATACTACTTTTAGATTTTCATTTTATGACAAAGTCGAAAGTTTAACCTTAAACAAAATTCTTGAGACCAATGACAACATATTTATTTTAGGAAATCCTGGTAATGGGAAAAGTACTGAATTAAAGAAAATGGCACTTTCAATTTGGAAAGAAGGTGAAGTTGAGGATCCCATTCCAATTTTTAAAAACTTAAGAAATTTCACTATTACAGATGATGTGTCAAGTTATTTACCAAAAGGTTGGGAGGAATTGAATAATATTCTTTTCATATTAGACGGTATTGATGAAATATCCGACATAGAAAATTTCAAGTCTAAATTAGAAAGTTTTATAACTAGTAATACTAACAAAACTAAAAAGCACAAATTTATAATTAGTTGCAGAACTAATGTTTATGAAAGTATTGCCAAAGGCATCTCTGGTTTTAAAGTGTTTTATTTAAAAGACCTTACTCAATTTGAAAGTTTAGAATTATTAAAAAAGAAATGTGGCAATATTATCGATACTATAGGTTATCAAGATATGCTATTAGATTTTTTAAAAACACCATTTCATATCGAAATAGTTGCAGATTTTATAAATAAAAAACAAACTTTACCTAAGAATACTGCCGATTTGTGGAAAACATATATCACTAATAGGCTAACTATTGATGAGAACGATAAATTAAAAAAAATCACATTAAACATTGCCTTAATTGAGGAGTATTCTAAAAAGACTTCGGTTATAAATGAATTTATGAAAACGAATACATTTGAGGAAAATAATCTTTTCAAAATACTCAATAAAAATTCATATAATTTTAAAGAATTTAAAAAAAATCCATTAATTGAGTTACAAAAAAACACTAAAGTTTGGAATTTTGAACATCGAAACATTCAGGAATATTTTGCCGCAATTGCAATTTCAGAAATGGATTTTGTCAAAATTATAGATTTTATTCAAATTCAAAATACGTTAAAAACGCACCCTTCATTATTTAACACTATTACATTTTTGATAAATATTTTAGATGGGGATAAATCTCAAGAATTAATTAGTTGGCTAATTGTTAATGAACCTGAATTATTATTTAAAGCTGATTCTGATAGAATTACAGAAGAAGTTAAGATAAAATTATTTCAACAATATTTCAATTCAGAATGTATTGAAAAAACCTTTTGGATTGGTACCAACAAAACCTTTTCGGTTAAAGAAATTGCAGATTTTGGAAATTGCGAAGCAAATTTCAATTATTTAATAGATTTTATAAATACCAACAAACAATTGAGAGTTGTTGTTTCTGCATTAGAATTATTAAGTTTTTTTACTATTCCTGTCAATAAAATAGTAAGTGTCAAATCTAATTTTATTGATTTATTAAAAGATGCCGATACCAATGTAAGTATCAAATCACATATTATTGAATGTATTCATGCACAAAATCTTGCTAAAGAAGATAAAAAATACTTTAATGAAATATTTGAAATATTTAAAACAGAAACAAACAAAGAATTAAATAAAGCGTTGTTGTTACTCATTGATAAAACTGCTGTTGATGAAATGTTTTGGTTCATCAAAGCAGAGTTTTTAAGAGAAAATAATTTAGAAAAAAGAGAAGTTATTGATGATGTTCATCGTGGTACAAGTTGGGTTTTAAATGAAATGATTTTAAATTTAAAATTATCGGATAATTTTATTAAAATTATATTTTATTATTTAATTGAAGACATAAACAGAAATTTAGATAAGACACAATTAGAACATATTTTGAACAAATTTATTTTATTTGATGAAAACGAAGATGATTTTATGATTCGATTTATGAATAAGTTAGATTTGAAAATAAAATATAGACATCAAGACATGAGTTTGCTACAAGATTTTATTTCAAAAAGCAAACTCAAGTCACAAGTTTATGCCTTTAGTTATATATTGAACACGAATCTTTTTTCAGAAATTAATTATTTTCTTTCCTCTATTTCAAATTTTGATACAATACAACTAATCGTAGAGAAATATAAAAAAGGTGAAATAGACAAAGACGAAGAAATTGAATATTTTAGAAATAGGTTGAATAATACTCAAAACAGAACATTAGGTAAGGAATTTCATGACTTAATGATTAATCAAGGTTTTTCGTTCAAAGAGGAATGTTGGACGGACGAAAAACTTGAATTTGAAGTTTCAAAACATAAAAATAAAACGCAAAATAATTTTGATTTATTTTTTGATAAAAAGGAATTATTAAAAGAAATCAAAATTGTTTTTGATGAAAACGGAGATATTATTGATGAAAGAATGATTCGTGAAATTGAAAACAAATGGTATGAAACAAATGGTTACTGGAATACTACAATTGATACATCATTGAGTTTTTTGACAAGATTAATTTATGATAATGGGAAATCATTAAGTTTTCTAGAGGTTGAAGATATTTTAGAAGAAGACTTAATTATTTTCAAAAAAATAAAAATGTTAATTGATGGTAATAAAAAATCAAATAATTATTTTGTTGTTAGTGAATCTCAAAAACAAACAATAACAAATTGGAGTATAAAAACAGCTCAAACACTAGATTTTAAAAATATTCTCTATTTACACGAGGATGGAGGTTTTTCAATGCTTCACGATTATGATGTTTTAAAACTAATTTTATTTTTTCAAAACGAATTTGATTTTATATTGCCTCAAGAATTCCTGTTGAATACGATTGAATTTTTTGAAGTCGAAAAAAGTCATCAAATAAATGAAAATTTCGAAAAATTAATAACTAGAATTGCTGATCAAAAATTAGTTAACGAGAGAATTATTAAAAATCTCAAAGAAGCTACTCTTTTTTCATTTTCCTTATCAAAGCATGTTGAGTATGCTTTAAATGAAAATTTGATTGAAGTTTTACCCGAAATTAGGAACTATTTTCTACACAAAAGCTCTGGTTATGTGATAGAGAAAAAACTAGAAAAATATATTCAATTGTGTAATAATAACACAGATATTTTAAAAGAACTTAGTGTAGATGTAAAAGAACATAAAAGTTCGATTGCGATTGGTTTATTAATGAATATGGGAGTAGAAAAAGAGTATTGTATATCGAAAGCAATAGAATGTCTTGGAACAGAAAATCAAAATAATTATAACTTTAAATCCGATGCCATATCAATTTTATTTCAATTAGATCAAAAAAGTGCTGTTGAATATCATTATAATATGCTTGAAAGCGATTTTGAAAATTCATTAAAAAATAATTGCTACACCAACTACAAAGAAATTGAAGATTATGGTGTTTTAGAGAAATTATTTCGTCAAGCATATAACTCTAGTAATTCAAAAAGGAGAATATACAGCATTGCAACTTCCTTTTTAACTACTTACGTTTCTAACTTATCAAAAGAAGATGAAAGTTATGAAAAAGTTGAAAGAGTATTGAAAAAATTAAAAGATGAATTAGAAATTGAAAAAAATGATTCCAATATATTTTTTATTAATTTGCTAATCGAAAGTTCTAACAATAGTTATATCAATTCAAAATCAAAAGCATTAGATTTTAATGAGGCACTCAAAAAAGTGGAGTCTTTACTAGAATAAAATGTTTGCTTATGACATTTATTAAAATAATAGATTTAATTATTGGATATGCAAACAAAAATTATAGTTTAAGTTAAGTGACATTTTTGTAAATATAAGGTAGTTCTGAAATCACAATTTTTATTATAAAATTATGTTTTATATTGGTTTGTAAATCACTTTGTGATAAACAATATTTTGAGTTTGCATATCGTAAAATGCGCTATAGCCTAATTTAAGGGGAGCATTTTTTACAAGATGAAATCTTTTATTCTGCTTTATTATATTCATTACATCTTTTTTTGTAGCAGGTTTATTTTCTTCATTGGTTAATAAAGAAGTTATCAGATTTACAGCCACTGTTCCCGCCACTGCGCCCACAGTTGCATTGGCAACACCAGCCATACTCATTTTTTCAATTTTGAGCGGTTTGGCTTTTTCAATCTCTTTTTGAGGTATTGATAAGCCCATTTCTTTTTTACGGTTGAAAGAATTCACACGACAACTATTGCTACAAAAGCGTTGTTTAAAACGTCTTTTAGGTTGGTATTCTTTGCCACAATAGTGGCAGGTGTATAAAAATGTATCCATTTTGAGTTAAGTTAACGTTAGACTAACGATTAAAATTGGTGATTTTAATATTTGCCAGTTTATTATTTTGAGAGAGATAATTGATTAAAGACAAAAAATTGCAATGGTTACAATTGCAATTTTTTGTCAAAGTTTAAAAAAATTAAACATTTGATTTATTATTCGTTCAAATGTTTGACAGCTTCCAAAACCTCATTTTTTTTGTAATACACCCTATTACCCAATCCTAAACTTTTAAGTTTGCCAGATTTGGTGTGTTTCCACAACGTAGTTTTGTTTATAGATAACAATTTACAAACCTGTTCACGAGTTAATAATTCATTTTCAGGTTGCAATTGTGGTTGCTGAGCTTGTTGGAGTTTCAATAATGGAGCGAGTGCTTCGGCTAACTGTTCAAGAGTAATCCCGTTTAATAAAATCTGATTCATTGTAATTCATTTAAAGTGAATTGCAATGATATTTAGCCATTAGGGAGGCGAAAAAGGGTTGTAATAGGTATTAATTAGGTATTATTTAGAATAAATGTATCTATTAAACCGTTTTACGAAAATCCTGTTCAAAACCATTTAAAATTGGAATTACTTTATCAGTATATTCATACTCTGCTTTTCCAAATTTTGTTAATTGAACATCAAAATTTAATTGAATAAAATCTTTATATAAATCTATAGTAAATCCAAAAGCATACTTGTTTTTGTCGACATCATTTTTAAGAAAATAAAAGATATTGATAAATTTTATTTTGCCATTTTTCTCGTAATTCGCAACTAAATAATGAAACAAATTAAAACAATTTTCATTCCAATGGTTTCTATTGAAAGTAGGTTTAGAAACTGTTTTTAAATCTACTGTTTTAGTTTTTGGCGTTATTATATTTTCATTTTCGATAAAAGAGGTTTCGTTTTTGGGATATGATTCTAAAAACAGTTTTTTATAAATAGGATAATCTTCTAAATCTAAATTTTTATGTTCTCTAATTTCAAATTCATCAAATTCATTTTTTTTATAAATCCTTTCCAATAATCTGAAATTATTAGACACTAGCCTTGAAATTTCCTTCAACACTTCCAGTAGTGCAACTTCTTTAATAAACAATGTATAATTGTAATTTTTTGAAAATTCCGAAAGATCTAACGTGTCAAAATCAGTTTTTATTTCATTAGAAAAAATTTCGTGTACTTGGTTAGTCTCATAAACACGGTAACGATTGTCAAAAATCCTATACAGTTCTTTTAAACTTTCATTTTTAGATATAAAACATTTATTTACGGAATAATCATTCAAATAACGGGTTACCTCATTAATTGTATTTGAAGCTATTCTGTTTTGACTTTGTCTTTTTATTAGAAACTGTTTTATCAGAAATTCTGCTTTATCGTAATATTTAGAATAAAAATCTTGATATATTTTTTCGTAATCCATTTTCAATGTTTTGATTATTTAAATTTTATCTAATTGGCAGTATTTTTAATAACTTCCATAACAGGCGTTTTATCTTTAGGAGCTAACTTACTGAAATATTCTAACATTTGATACGCATTGTCATAAGTGGTTTTTCCAATATAATTCAAAAACATTCTTTCCGTTCCGTGTGCTGTAATATTCATTAATATAGGTGTTGGTATGCGCCCATAAAAATTGGTTGCAAACGACCGACGACAAACATGACTGGTAATCACTTCGTATTTAGGATATATATCTTTAACCGTTGGACTGTTTGCTTTTAGTTTTCTGCGTCCTGCTGTTGGTGCGTTAAGCCCAGCCTCTTTGCAAATATCTTTAATGTACTCATTAAAACGAGGTAAAGATATTTTATAAGGCATTCCATTTTCTATAATTTCCAATGCTTCGGGAAGCAATGGTATAGCAACGAGTTTTCCTGTTTTTTGTTGTTTGAGTTCGATTATTTTAGCATTTCCTAATTTTTTTATATTTTTTTCTGAAATATCTAATAAATCCCCACCACGTTGTCCAACCAAGCAACCCAATAACAACCACTTTCGAGCATTTATAAGAGCCTCCCTAATTAAAGTAGTGTTTTTGATCAGTTCCTGTTCGTCTTCGGATAAATAAATCACATTTTCAGGCGCATTATTCTCCGAAATACTTTTGATATTTTTTAATTGAGTAGAAGTTTCAATATCGTTTTTATAAGCATCATTACAAATGACTTTGATGTTATCGATATTTTTACCAACATAGTTAACCGCATAACCTTGATCGAAAAGCCATGTTTTGTATTTCTCGACAAATTGCAGGTTTATATTTTTGATTAAGATACTTTTTCCGTTAAATATTTCCGTCTCATAACGTAAGATAGTATTTTTAAAGAGCTTTAAATTTCCAATACGACCAGAGCTTAATCCAATTTCTTTTTTTTGATTGGTTTTATAAGGAGCTTCGGCAATGTATTTGTCAATATAGTTAGTTAAAATATCGAGTTCAACAATGGCAATCTTATTGTTAAAAACATCAATTTGCAATTGCAACCAATCGCCAGTAAATTCTATACCTTTACTTATACCCTCATTATGTGCATCATTTATAAACGTAGCTAATTTATCAAGTTTTGATTTTATTATTTTTAAATCCTCTCTTCCCATTTTTGGTTGGGCTTTATCAATGCTCCAATCTTTAGCACTAATAATAAAACCAGTTTTGCGTTTTAAAACGGTGGCTCTATTTATAGAATAACGAACATAGATGTTTGAAGTATCGCTTTTGCTTTGCAGTAAAAATTTTATCTTTGCCATTGTATTTTGATTTTAAAATCAAAAACAAATATAATGCCATTAGTCAACATTTAGTCAACGAAATGCAAATTTAATCGAATTTTAACAAATCTAAATAAATGATTAAATCTGTTAAGTATTGTAAATAAAGATATTTAGTATTTTTAAGATTTATGTAAATACATGGGTTTTGTCCCCTCATCGCCCACAAAAAAATTCTATATTTAGAGTTATTTACAAAAGGTTTTAGTCAAAATTTATTCAACGAAAGCTGTATAATGAAGATTAAAACCTTTTTTTTATATACATATCTCAATAGTTCTAAAAATTGATTAATCCTAAAAGGTGAAACAAGTGAAAATTAATTATAAGCATTTTTATATTTATTTCTTGTTCTAAAAATAAAAAACTCCGCCATTATTAATAATGTACGGAGTTTTTAATAAACAAACCAACCTAACCAAATTTATATGTAACCAGCACATAAATTATCTTCTATTCTCGTCTTCTTTTTTGTCGTTAACTGAATTTTCTATTTTTGTTTTAGTTCCATCAGCTTTGTAATAGTAGTAATCATCAGGATTATTTGCGTTGTCGTTATAATCATTGTTTTGATAATTATTATGATCTTGACTATTTCCATGATTGCTTCCGCTATAATATGAAGAAGAATAACCTTTTACAGTTCCAAAAATATCTATGATTTGACCTCTTCTGTTGTAAATAATTCTTAAACCACCTACTTGAGTAAGTGCAAAATTGTTATATTTCATATAAACTGAACCAATTCTACTTACACGATCATTATAATCGTAATTAATAAAAGTGTTTCCAATTCTTCTTACTCTACCAAAAGCATCTTGCTCGATACGAACTCCGTAATTTTCAGGTCTTCTATTTACTTCGTTTCCTGCTCTTTTTCCAGCAGTTTTGTAGTAATAATCACCTTGTGAATCTTGTGGTCTGGTGTTAAAATCGAATTCACCATTTGGGAATACATAAAAACCGATACCACGTTCTGTAAAGGCTATTGGCTCATCAAAATTGAATCTTGCAATTGTTGTGTTATCAGAAAATACAGGGTTTTCTGACGCATTCGCCATACTTCCTACCAGGAAGATGCTGGCTACTAAAAGAGTAATTTTTTTCATGATATAATAATTTTAATAGTTTTTTGCTTACTCTTACGATTTTTAGCTTTCTCGAACAATAAAATAATTACTGTTATAATAGCTCATTCAATATGCGTGCCAAAAATTAAAAATACCTTGTATTTATTATTTGGTTTTCTTTAAATATCTGATAGTTAAACTGTTAAATCGAAGGTGTTGTTTTATTTTTTATTTACATTTTTTTATATATTTGCTAAACCAAAAACCTACTTATTATTATGAAAGCAATTACGCAGCGATTTTTAATTATTTTTTTATTTACCATAAATGGTCTTTTTGCACAAACTTTCAAACAAGCTTATGCTGATATTGCCAACCAAGTTTCTCAAACTAATGTTACGAATAATTTAACTGAATATGAAAATTTAGGAGTAAAATCTAGAGGATCAGCAGCATTAGCTAATACATTAACTTGGTTAAAAGATAAATACACGAGCTACGGATATACAGCAAGTCAAATAGTTGAAGATCCTTATACTTATTCTGGTTCTACAGCAACAGTAAAAAATTTAGTGGTTACAAAAATTGGAACACTTTATCCAAATACTTATGTTATTGTATGCGGACATTATGATTCTTACAATATAAGCAATACAGGATCTAAAGGAACAAATGATAATGGAAGTGGTTTGGCAAGTATATTAGAAGTTGCTCGTTTGTTACAGAATGTGCCTACAGAATATTCTATCAAATTTATAAATTTTACTGGAGAAGAAGAAGGTTTGTATGGTAGCCAACATTTTGTGTCTTCAGTAGTAAATGGAACAACTCCAAAAATGAATATTAAATTAGTTTTTAATATTGATGAAGTGGGAGGTGTTGCAGGAATGACTAATAATACCATCACTTGCGAACGTGATACAAATGGCTCGCCGTCAACTAACAATGCAGCTTCAAATACAATTACTAATGAGTTGATAACTTGTGTAGGATTATATTCTCCATTACAAACATTTTTGAATTATGCGTATGCTTCAGACTATATGCCGTTTCAAGCTAATAATGAGATAATTACAGGTTTTTTTGAAACCAACGAAACAACTCACAAACATACTGCCACGGATTTATTAATATATATGGATCCTGTTTATAACTATAAAGTTGCTAAAGCAGCTACTGGTGCAATGTTACATTTTGCTGTTGCAAGTACTGCATTGTCTAATCAAGAGTTTAATTCAGACTTTCAAGTTAGTTTTTTTCCAAATCCTACTAAAGATTTTATTAATATAAATTTAGGAATATTAGCAGAAAAAGAATATAAATTTTCTTTAATAGATATAAATGGTAAAGTAGTTCTAGAAAAAATAATTACAAATCCTAATCAGATCGAAAAGATGAGTATTAGTAGTCTTACTAAAGGACTTTATTTAGCTACTCTAAATGCTGGCGAAAAGAAAATAACCAAGAAAATAGTGATAGAATAATCACAAAAAAAACACAAATTTCACTAATTATCACAAATTCTAGTTCGTGATAATTAGTGAAATTCGTGTTTAAAAAAACTATAATTTTTCCTTCAAATATTTTCCAGTAATCGATTTTTTGTTTTTTGCAATTTCTTCTGGAGTTCCTATGGCTAGAATTTGCCCTCCGTTTTCACCACCTTCAGGACCCAAATCTATAACCCAGTCTGCACATTTTATCATATCCAGATTGTGCTCTATAACAATAATAGAATGACCTTTTTCGATTAACGCATTAAACGATTTGAGTAATTTCTGAATATCATGAAAATGCAATCCCGTTGTTGGTTCATCAAAAACAAACAAAGCTTTTTCTTTAGTTGCTCCTTTTACTAAAAAAGTAGCGAGTTTTATACGTTGTGCTTCGCCACCCGAAAGTGTCGATGAGGATTGCCCTAATTGTACATAACCCAATCCAACATCTTGTAGAGGTTGTAGTTTTTGATGAATTTTAGTTTGTTTAGCATCAATAAAAAAGGTTAACGCATCGTCGATAGTCATGGTTAAAATATCATCGATATTTTTTCCCTCAAAAGTGACTTCGAGCACTT
>NZ_JBDTQE010000053.1:0-19419 GCF_039932285.1 Flavobacterium sp. | reverse complement strand
AAAGAAAATGTAATTGTAGGACATAGAATCCCAGCCGGTACAGGTATGAGAGAATATGACAATACAATTGTAGGATCTAAAGAAGAATACAATGATTTGATGGTTGCAAAAGAAGAATTCAATTATTAATTCAAATAATTAGATTTTCTTAATTATATTTATAAATCCTAATAGCTCTTTATTGAGTTATTAGGATTTTAGTTTTAATCTATTTAAATAAAATAAAATAAAATAAAATAAAATAAAATCATGAATGATAATAACCAACAAGGACAAATAAATATCGAATTAGATGAGCAAACAGCCGAAGGTGTTTATTCTAACCTCGCTATAATAAACCACTCAAATACAGAGTTTGTATTGGATTTTGTAAATATTATGCCTGGAGTGCCTAAAGCTAAAGTAAAATCGAGAATTATACTTACACCACAACATGCCAAACGACTAGTGAAAGCTATTGCCGAAAATATTCAGCGTTTCGAAAGTGTAAATGGTAAAATTGTTGAATCTGAACAACCCCCGATTCCTCTAAATTTTGGTACAGCCGGACAGGCTTAAAATAAAAAATCCATCATTAATTTGTGATGGATTTTTTTTATAATTTAATTTTTGCTTTGTTATATTACATATATTTGAAATTATTTTTTAAATTAATATAAACTATCTAATATGAACAAAAATTACAATTCAAAACGAACAAGTAAAATTCCTATGTGGAAATCTATGTTCACGGTTATCGTAATGCTAATCACAGCAACGATAAGTAACGCACAAGTAACCACAAACAGTGGTTCAGGATTAGCTCCAACCTATCCTGATTTAGCTTCAGCTATTACAGCATTAAACGGAACTACAATTACTAGTCCTGTAACAATTACATTGGTAGGAAACGAAACTGCTCCAGTTGGTGGTTATGCAATTACCGCACAAGGAACTGCTGCAAATACAATCCTTATTCAAGGAAATACTAGTACTATTACTGCATCAGGTGCTTTAGTTGCAGGGACATTAACCGATGCTATTTTTAAATTAGTAGGAGCAGATTATGTTACTTTGCAAAACTTTACTATGCAAGAAAATGCTACCAATCTAACTACAGCTGCAGCAACAAATAACATGACCGAATGGGGTGTTGCTTTATTGTATGCCACTACTACAAATGGTGCTCAAAATAATACTATTCAAAACAATACTATTTCATTAAATAGAGTTTATCAAAACACTTTTGGTATTTATAGTAATTCTACACATACTGCTATTCTTGTTACAACATCTGCAACGGCAACATCTGCAACGGGTGGAAATCATTCGTTAAAAATTTATGCAAATGCGATTAGCAACGTTAACAACGGGATTGTTGTGGTTGGGCCAACTGCTGTAGCAGACCAAAACACAGGATTAGATATTGGTGGAACCTCTTTAGTTACGGCTAATACTATAACAAACTACGGTACAACAGGAACTTTTTCTGCTTATGCAAATGTATCTGGATCGGTAAATGGAATTTTGGTTAGAAACTCTAACGGAACAAATATTTCTTATAACACTGTTACAAGTTCTGTAGGTGGTGTAACAGCTGGTACCTTAAATGGTATTCAGTTGGCTGGATCTTCTAATGCGCCAACAAGCGCATTTACAAATACTATAAATAATAATAATATTTCATTAAAATCTGGATTAATTGCTGGAGCTATAAATGGGATAAATTATCCTTCAGGGTCTTCAAGCGCTACAAGTACCCTTAATATTAATAATAATGATTTTAATAATTTTGGACATACCGTTGCAGGAACTGGTGCTATAGTATTTATTACAACAAATGGTCTAGATTTTGTTAAAAATATTAATAACAATACTTTTACAAATATTTCTGTAAACACTACAGGAAGTGTAACCTTTATTTCTCATGGAGCTTCTATGATTATAAATGCAACGCATACTATTTCTAATAACGCTATTGTTACAGCTTTTTCTAAAACAGGTGCTGGAGGGACTATTACAGGTTTAACTTCAGGAACAAGTTCAGTAAACGGCTCTAACAGTGTGATGACAAATAATAATTTATCAAATATAACGGTAACAGGAGCTACAGCTATTGTTGGTATCACTAATAGTGATGGAGCTGGTACAAGCCCTAATAGAACTGTTACAGGAAATATTTTTAATAACTGGGCTGGAGGAACTAGTAGTATTACTGGTATGTCTTTTACCTATATAGGAGCAACTTCAAATATTTCTAATAATATAATTACTAATGTTTCTGGTCAAGGAGCAATAACAGGGATAACAATTGGTAGTTCATTTTCAGGAGGTAATCCACTAAATATTACTAATAATACCGTTGCAAACTTGGTATCTTCTGGAGCAGGAGGAACAATTATTGCTATTGCTTGTAGTAGTGCATCTCCTTTGGTAAATATTTCAGGAAATGCTGTAAATACATTGTCAAGTACAGGAGCATCATCTGTGACCGGTCTTACTGTAAGTGGAGCAAGTGCTACAGGAACAAATGCATATAAAAATAAAATTTATGATTTATCAGGAAGTAATGCTGCTTCAACAGTAAATGGTTTACTTATAAGTGGAGGTACTTTAGTAACTGCTTATAACAATATTATTGGAGATTTAAGAACGCCAATTGCAAATGCAGGAAATCCTTTAAATGGGATTAATATTACTGGTGGAACAACAGTAAATGCTTATAATAATACAGTGATGTTAAACGCATCTAGTACAGGAGCTTTATTTGGTTCAAGTGCAGTATCTGTCTCTACAACTCCGACAGTTACTTTACGCAATAATATTTTTGTAAATAATTCAACAACTACTGGTGCAGGATTAGCAGTAGCTTACAGAAGATCTTCTACAACATTGACATCTTATGCTACGGCTTCAAATAATAACTTATTTTATGCAAGCAACATTTTTACAGATGGTACAAATACAGATGTAACTTTAACTGCTTATAAAACTAGAGTAGCTTCTCGCGATGCTTCATCTGTAAGCGAAAACCCTAATTTTGTTAGTACATTTGGTGCTAATGCAAATTTCTTACATATTGATACTACTATTGCAACTCAGATTGAAAGCGGAGGTGCTAATGTAGCTGTGGTTACAGACGATTTTGATGGCGATGTGCGTAACGCAACTACTCCAGATATTGGAGCTGATGAGTTTGCAGGAATTCTTTTAGATATTGTAGGGCCAACAATCACACATACAGTAGTAAGTAATGATTGTACGGGGGGTGTAAGGACTATATCAGCTACAATTGCTGATGCAAGTGGAGTGCCTACGTCAGGTGCTGGTTTGCCAGTGGCTTATTGGAGAATAAATGCAGGTCCATATTCTGCGGTAACAGCTGTTTCAGCTGGAGCAGGGGTTTATAATTTTTCAGTTGGGACAGGAAGTGTACTAGGGGATGTTATTACTTATTATTTTGTAGCTCAAGATAATGTAGGAACACCTAATCTTAATGCTCTGCCATCGTCAGGAGCTGCTGGGTTTACAGCAAATCCTCCAGCGGTTACAACTGCACCAACAACACCATTTAGTTATTCAGTAGTAACGCCATTGAATGGAGTATATACTGTAGGTGTCGCTGGTGCTTATACTACATTAACAGCTGCTGTAGCAGATTATAATACAAAATGTTTAACTGGACCAGTAACATTTTCGTTAATCGATGCAACTTATCCAGCAGAGACTTATCCTATAACTATTTCACAAAATACTGATGCAAGTACTGTTAATACGTTAACTATTAAGTCTGCTGTAGGAGTTTCTCCAACAATTTCAGGAAGTAATACAGTATCTATAATAAAGTTAGATGGTGCTGATTATGTGACTATTGATGGTTCTAATGGAGTAAGCTCAAGAGATTTGACTATTGAAAATACAAGTACTGGAACCATAATATGGGTAGCTAGTACTCTTACAAATGGTGCTTTAAATACGGTAATTAAAAATACCAATGTTATGGGTAATACACTTGC
Organism: Flavobacterium sp.; assembly: GCF_039932285.1. Taxonomy (GTDB): domain Bacteria; phylum Bacteroidota; class Bacteroidia; order Flavobacteriales; family Flavobacteriaceae; genus Flavobacterium. The sequence goes on along the minus strand of NZ_JBDTQE010000053.1, from coordinate 15,424 downwards.
TTCCGCTCAAGGAATAATAGTAAGTGGTTCTGTACTAGGTGCTGCAGCAGAAGTTTCTAATAGTAACTTAACAATTACAAATAATACCTTTAAGAAAGTGCAAAATGGTGTATTTGCTTTTGGAAATGCAACAACTCCTGATCAAAATTGGATAATAACCAATAATATTGTTGGATCAGCTGTAGTAGCAGAAAAATTAAGTTTTAGAGGATTGTCAGTTCAAAATGCACAGAATTTTACTGTCTCAGGGAATCAAATTTCGGGTGTAATAACCGCTTCAACTTCTACAACAGCTGGGATTTTGATAGGAGCCAATTCCTTAAATGGAAATATTTTTAATAATAAAATTTATGATATTAAGAATACAAATACTACAGGTTATGGTAGTGTAGGTTTGTATCTAAATAGTTCTAGTACGGTAGCTAATATAAACACATATAACAATTTTATTAGTGATGTTTCTAGTTATGGTTATGCGTCTACCGCTACTATTGCAGACAATGGTAATGGAATGTTTGTAGGTGCTGGTGCTGGTTATGGTATCTATAATAATAGTGTAGCAATGAATACAAATCAAACTGTTTCAGGATTACCAGCTGCAATAAATATTGGTGTAGGTGTAACTCTTGCAGGTGCTGTTAATATTCGTAATAATATATTTAGCAATACACAAACACAAACAGGAGAGAAATATACTATTTATTCAGCAGCTCCTAACACGGTTTTTGCTGCTATAGATTATAATGATTATTATTCTTCTGGTGCAAATCTTGGTTATATTGGTTCTGCAAGAGCAGCGCTTGCAAATATTATTGCAGGTTTTGGAGGAAATACAGCTTCGATAAACATTATACCAACATTTACTTCATCAACTGACTTGCACGTATATGATGCTGCATTGGATAACTTAGGAACTCCTATAGCAACAGTAACAAACGATATTGATGGTGATTTAAGAAGTGCTACAACACCAGATATGGGTGCAGATGAGTTTACTTTCTTAAGTGTTAATCAATTTGATATTGTTAGTGGTTTCAAAGCGTATCCAAATCCAGTAAGTAATATTCTTAATATTGAATATACTGGTGAATTGAGTAATGTAACAGTTTATAATCTTTTAGGACAACAAGTGTTAACTAAAAAAGTAACTGCTACATCAACACAAATTGATATGTCAGGTTTAAATGCGGGTACTTATTTAGTAAAAGTAGAAGCAAATGATATTTCTAAAACTATCAAAGTAGTAAAGAGATAATTATTAATTAGATAATAAATAAAAATCCCATTCGTGAAAACGAATGGGATTTTTTACTTTAATCAAAAAACGATAAACTAATTAATCAAATTCTGAAGTGAAAAATAACTTTACATTTGGGAACTTACTTTGTGTCATTTGAATTGTAAAATCACTATCGGCAAGGAAAACCAATTGTTTGTACTTGTCATGTGCCAAGAATTTCTGTTTAATACGCTTAAACTCTTTAAATTCCTCACTTTTAGGATCTGTAGGTTTTACCCAACAGGCTTTGTGAACAGGCAAATTCTCGTAAGTACATTTAGCACCATATTCGTGTTCTAATCTATACTGAATTACTTCATATTGAAGCGCTCCAACTGTTCCAATAATTTTTCTGTTATTTAATTCAAGTGTAAATAATTGTGCAACACCTTCGTCCATCAACTGGTCAATTCCTTTCTCAAGTTGTTTTGCTTTTAGCGGATCGGCATTGTTAATGTATCTAAAATGTTCTGGAGAGAAACTCGGAATTCCTTTGAAACTCATTTGCTCACCTTCGGTCAATGTATCTCCAATCTTGAAGTTTCCGGTATCATGTAAACCTACAATATCACCAGGATAAGAAATATCTACAATTTCTTTTTTCTCAGCAAAAAAAGCATTTGGACTAGAAAATTTTAAATTTTTCCCTTGACGAACGTGTAAATAAGGTTTGTTTCTTTCGAAAGTCCCTGAAACAATTTTTACAAATGCCAATCTATCTCGGTGTTTAGGATCCATATTAGCATGAATTTTAAACACAAATCCAGATAATTTTTCTTCGGTAGGATCTACTAATCTCGTTTCTGATTCTTTAGGTCTTGGTGAAGGAGCAATTTCTACAAAACAATCTAGTAATTCTCTAACTCCAAAATTATTTAATGCCGAACCAAAAAATACAGGTTGTAATTTTCCGTCAAGATAATCCTGTCTGTCAAATGGTGGATAAACCTCAGTAATTAATTCTAAATTATCACGAAGATCATTCGCTGGTTTCTGACCAATTATTTTTTCTAATTCTAGACTTTGTACATCAGAAATGGCGACAACATCATCAATGTTTTTTCGGCTATCACTACTAAAAAGGTTAATATTCTTTTCCCAAATATTATATATTCCCTGAAAATCATAACCCATTCCTATAGGAAAACTCATAGGCGTAACCGTTAAGCCTAGTTTTTGCTCTACTTCATCCATCAAGTCGAAAGCATCTTTTCCTTCTCGGTCTAATTTGTTTATAAAAACTAGAATAGGAATTTTACGCATCCTACAAACGGCTACCAGTTTTTCTGTTTGTTCTTCGACACCTTTTGCAACATCAATAACTACAATAACGCTATCTACAGCTGTTAGGGTTCTAAAAGTATCTTCTGCAAAATCTTTGTGTCCTGGCGTATCCAGAATATTAATTTTTTTATCTTTATATATAAAAGCTAAAACGGAAGTAGAAACCGAGATTCCTCTCTGACGTTCTATTTCCATAAAATCTGAAGTAGCGCCTTTTTTAATTTTATTGTTTTTTACTGCTCCAGCTTCTTGTATCGCTCCTCCAAAAAGAAGTAATTTCTCTGTTAGTGTTGTTTTACCAGCATCAGGGTGTGAGATAATACCAAATGTTCTTCTGCGTTCTATTTCTTTAAGGAAACTCATTTACTATAATTTTCGGCAAATATAATTATTTAAAAATTGAATTATATTACTTCAAATAGAAATTGATAAATAGTATGGTTTAATGTATCATCTTGCATGCTGTGACCAAGATTTTTGGTTTCTATAAAATGAGCGTTTTTCCAGGCTGATGCTATTTTTTTTGCTTCGGAAAAAGAAACTACATCATCGTGAATATCATGTGCAATAATACCAGAAATTGTAGTTTTTTTTAAAAAATTATGACTTGTAAACTCATCAGTATTAATATTGAAGCGTTGCTTAATATAGGTTTTTATGAGTAGGTTTACTTTATTATTTAATCCTAACAAATTAATATATTTTTGCATTAAAATATTAAAATCAGATGGAGATCCTAATAATATCATTTTTTGGACATGATTTTGTTGGTAATTATGCTGGTAATAAGCACAAGCTACGCCACCCATGGAGTGTCCAATTATAATATTTGGCTGGTGTGTTTTAGAAAAAGCATTGATAAATTCTGCATAGGTGGGAACATTAAATTCCTTGCCACTACTTAGACCATGCGCTGGTGCATCAATCGCAATAATTGTGCTGCCAGATTTTAATAATAAACGAATTAGTTTTTCCCAACGTGATGCATTGCTTTCCCAGCCGTGAACCAATAAAATTTTATTTTCATTGCCTTGCCAAGTATAAGTTTGAAATTGATGATTGTTATGACTGCTGGTTTCTAGTTTTGCTTCTTTTAAAATTCCAGGAAGATTATTAGTAGATAACTTACCTCTTCGAGGCTCGCTAAAAAAACCGTAAGCTAATGATAATGCCTTATCTGGCATTATATAACTTAATATGTTAATATATAATCCTATGGTTTTTGTGAATGTAAAATTGATTTTTTTTTCCATAAAAAAAGCCTTCATTTAGAAGGCTTAATGTATTACATTTTGGCGAATAATTTCTCCATTTTTTCTTTTTCTTCTTCTGCTAGTGAGCTATCTACTAAAATACGACCACTGTGCTCATCTGTAATTACTTTCTTGCGAGAAGCAATTTCCATTTGAATTTGTGGTGGGATTGTAAAGAATGATCCTGCTGATGCTCCTCTTTCGATAGAAACTACTGCTAATCCGTTTCTTACACTAGAACGAATTCTTTTGTAAGCGATTAGTAAACGCTCTTCGATTTTTGCTTCATATTCTGATGATTTTTCAGATAAGAATTTTTCTTCTTTTTCAGTTTCAGACATAATTGCTTCTAATTCTGATTTTTTATGCTTCAAGTGATTAGATTTTGCTTCTAATCTTTCTTTTGATTGATTGTAAACTTCTTTCTTGTGCTCGATAGAAGCTTTCATTTCTTTGATGTGCTTCTCAGACAATTGAATTTCTAATTCTTGATACTCAACTTCTTTAGTCAAAGAGTTAAATTCTCTATTGTTACGAACACTATCTTGTTGTTTTGTGTATTTTTTTATTGATTCTTTGTGCTCATCAATAGCATTTTTCTTTTCTTTAATTTTTTCGTCAATAGATTCTAAATCAACTTTTAGTTTTTCTAAACGAGTGCTTAATCCTGCTACTTCATCTTCTAAATCTTCCACTTCTAGTGGTAATTCGCCTCTTACATTTCTAATTTCGTCAATACGAGTGTCGATTAACTGTAAATCGTATAACGCTCTTAACTTCTCTTCAACGTTCAATTCTTTTGTAGCTGCCATATTTATAAGTACTTAACTGGATTTGTATTTTCTTCTGATAAAACGATTCCACTAAAAGCCGAATCGGGTGCAAAATTAATCATTTTTTTCGTAAGATAATCAAATATATAGTTTTTTGTGTATCGTTCGCTTTCAAAATGACCAATATCGGCTAAAAGCAACTGATTTTCAGCTTCATAAAACTGATGGTATTTTAAATCGGCGGTCAAAAAAGCATCGGCTCCAGCTGAAATAGCATTTTTAATAGCAAAACTTCCTGCTCCGCCAAGAACAGCTACTTTTTTTATTTTTTTATTTAAAAATTTGCTGTGACGAATGCCACCACATTGCATTTTAGCTTTTACAAATTCTAGAAAATCTTTTTCAGTCATCTTGGTTTCCAATTCGCCAACCATTCCTAGTCCTATATTTTGATGCGAATTTTGTAAATCATAAATTTCATAAGCGATTTCTTCATAAATATGATTAGCAAATAAAGCTTTTAGAATTTTGCTTTGTAAATGTTTTTCAAAAACTACTTCGATTTTTATTTCGTTAGTTTTTGTGAGTTCGCCTTTGGTTCCCACAACTGGATTACTATTTTCATTTCCTTTATATGTACTAAATCCTTCAGAATTAAAACTACAATGATCATAATTTCCTATTGTTCCTGCTCCAGCTTGCAACATTGCCGTGCGAATAGTTTCTGAATTTTCGGGAATGGTATAAGTGACTAATTTTTGAATAAAATTTGGTTTTGGTATTAAAATCTTCGTATTTCTTAATCCCAAGGCGTCACAGAAAATTTTATTTACACCTTGCTGATGATTGTCTAAAGCTGTGTGAACGGCATAAATAGCTATGTCTTTTTTTATCGCTTTTATAATAGCTCGTTCTACATAATTCTTACCTGTAATCTTTTTTAAACCTGAAAATAAAATAGGGTGGAAGCAAACCACAAGATTACATTTTTTAGTAATAGCTTCGTTAATGACTGTTTCTAGTGCGTCATGACAAATTAAAACACCTGTTGCTTCGTTGTTCGAATCTCCAACAAGTAAACCCACATTATCAAAATCTTCTGCATAGGCGAGTGGTGCCATTTCTTCAAGAAGGGAAAGAATTTCTTTTATTTTCATTGTGTTTTTTCGATTATTTGAGATTGTAAATTTACATTTTCATTGTTTTTATTTAGTTAAAAAAATCATTATTCTTTTTACAAATTAATTTTTAAAGATTATTTTAGCCTTTTCCCCATTTTGGATGAAATAATAAATATATGAAAGACTTTAAATTATTACTATTTTTTTTTATCACTATAAATGTTTTTTCGCAAGAAAACAACATCAAACATATTGTAGCAAAAGGCGAGAGTATCTACCAAATAGCTAAAAGATATAATGTAAAGCAAGATGATATTTTCAAATTGAATCCAAATGCTAAAAATAAATTAAAAATAAACTCAATCTTATTAATTCCTAAATCAAATTCTGATTTAAGTAATAACACTTTGCCAATTATTCACGAAGTACTACCCAAACAGACTTTGTATGGGATTTCTAAGCAATATAAGGTTTCAATTGAAGATATTAAAAATGCAAATCCAATTATCGAAAAAGAGGGTTAGAAATTGGACTCAAATTAAGTATTCCTGTTGTTAATAATCAGAATAAACATTTAGTTGCGGTTTCGGAGTCATCAAAAGGTATTAAAAAAAGCGAACCAGAAAAACAGTTGGTAATTCCTAATGAAGTAGAAATTACGCATCTCGTTTTGCCAAAAGAGACTAAATATGGTATTTCAAAAAAATATAAAATTAGTATCTCTGAATTAGAAAATTTGAATCCAGAAATCATTAGTGATTTACCTGTTGGTTTTAACCTTTTGATTAAAAAAGGTAATAAAAAGGAAGTTGTTATTTTACAGAGTCCTGTGATTAATGAAGTAAAAATTAACGAAGAAATTAAAGAAAAAGAAGAGATAAAATCGCAAATTGAAGAAGATGCAGACGAAGAAAATGCAGTAGTGCCTCAAATAAGAGTAATAGAAATAATTCCTCATAAGGATGATGAGGTTGTTGTAAATCCTCTGTCGGCTGAAGCTATGGACAAAGCAGAATTATTAGTCATTAAAGCCTCGGAAAATATAGGTACAAGATATAGAAGTGGCGGAACAAACAAAGGAGGTTTCGATTGTTCGGGGTTAATGATTAATACATTTAAAGAGATTGATGTCGATTTGCCAAGAACTTCTTCTGGACAGTCTACTTACGGTATCAGAATTGATAAAAACAAAGCGCAAAAAGGAGATCTAATCTTTTTTACAACTAATGGAAGAGGAAATATTAACCATGTTGGGATGGTAGTTGAAGTTCTTGATGATGAAATAAAATTTATACATTCATCAGTTCATGCAGGTGTAATTATATCTTCAACTAAAGAAGATTATTATGCTAAAAGATTTGTACAAGTAAATAGAGTTTTGGAATAATAAGCATAATACTGTTTTTGGATAAATACTCTTTTTATATAAAGTAGTGGATTCTTCAATAACAACTTTTTTTTTAAGTTGCTAAAATGATTATTAGATCTATTTTTAATTAATAATAAACGGGTTAGTTAGATCTCATATTCAATACTGTTTGTAAAATCAATATTTTGCACATAAAAAAAACGACTTAGTAAATCTAAGTCGTTTTTTATATAAATCTTGTAGCGAAAACGGGAGTTGAACCCGTGACCTCAGGGTTATGAATCCTGCGCTCTAACCGACTGAGCTATCTCGCCAATAATATAATTTGCATCTCTCAATGCGGGTGCAAATATAACACTAAATTTAAAGGGTGCAAATATTTTTCAAGAAAAATATTATTATTAAAATAATTTTTTTTTCAAACCATAATTATATATATTACGCCCAAATTACAAACAATGGAAAGCAAAATAAGATACGAACTAGAATTTCCTATAAACTCGTCTCCGCAGTTATTATACCAATATATTTCAACTCCTTCAGGGCTACAAGAATGGTTTGCAGATAATGTAAACTCACGTGGAGAATTTTATACTTTTATTTGGAATGATTCCGAAGAAAAAGCAAGATTGTATTCTAAAAAAACGGGTGAAAAAATCAAGTTCAAATGGATGGATGATGACAATAAAGATACCGAATATTATTTTGAACTAAGAATACTTGTCGACGAAATCACTAAAGACGTTTCTCTAATGGTTGTCGATTATGCTGAGGCAGATGATGTTGAAGAATCGAAATTGTTATGGGAGAATCAAGTTTCAGATCTAAAACATGTTATAGGATCGGTATAGTTTCTAAAAAATATTAAACTTATATTTGCCTTGAATTTTTCAGGGCTTTTTTTATGCAAAATAATCGTGCTTTCTTATATGGTGATGCAGTTTTTGAAACTGTAAAAATTTTAGACAACAAAATTCTATTTTTAGAGGATCATTATTTTCGTTTAATGTCTTCTATGCGAATTCTAAGAATGGAAATTCCTATGAATTTTACTATGGAATTTTTTGAAAATGAATTGCTATCTAAAGCAAAATCAGAGAATATTGAAACTTCTGCGAGAGCTAGAATCACTGTTTACAGAAAAGATGGCGGATATTATTTACCCGAAAATAACAATATAGCTTACGAAATTGCGGTTTTAAAAGTTGAAAAACCTTTGTACGAAATTCAAAAGACTAACTATGAAGTCGATTTATACAAAGATTTTTATATCTCGAAGCAGCTCATTTCTACTTTAAAAACGACTAATAAATTAATAAATATTACTGGGAGTATTTATGCAAATGAAAATGATTTAGATAATTGTATTTTAATTAATGAAGATAAAAATGTGATTGAAGTCTTAAATGGAAATATTTTTATGCTAAAAGATGGTGTTTTATCGACTCCTCCAGTTTCTGAAGGCTGTTTAAACGGGGTTATGCGAAAACAAATTTTAGCTTTAGGAAAAACAATTGATAATTTAGAAGTAATAGAGGTTGTAATTTCTCCTTTTGATTTGCAAAAAGCAGATGAGTTGTTCATTACAAATGTGATTATGGGAATTCAACCAATAACGAAATACCGAAAAAAAGAGTTTCAATCAAATATTGCAAACCAACTCCTTGTAAAGTTAAATGCAAAAATTAGATTAGGTTAGTTAAACATTGGATTTTCGGGGGCATTAGACCATATTAAATAGTCTCCTCCTTGTTCCATTATTTTTTCACGCCAAAAATCGGTCGACGATTTTCCTATAATTTTATTATGAAGATCATTTTCTGAAATTATCCAAGAGTTAGATTCTAGTTCATTTTGCAATTGCTCTGCATCCCATCCGGAATAACCTAGAAAAAAACGAATATTAGTTCTATTTATTTTGCCTTGATTAATTAAGTCTCGAGTAGAATCAAAGCATCCACCCCAGTATATTCCTTCCGCAATTTCGATACTATTAGGTATTAGTTGTGGGATATTGTGTATAAAATATAAATTGTCTTGTTCAATCGGGCCTCCATTATATATCTTGAAACTAGCAGATATTTCAGGAATTAAATCTCTAATTGTATATCCTAAAGGTTTGTTTAAAATAAATCCAACCGAACCTTCTGCATTATGATCTGCCAGTAAAACTACTGATCTATTGAAAGATAAGTCTCCAGTTATAGAAGGTTCTGCTACTAACAGATGTCCTTTTTTTGGTTTTACAGCTATCATAATGTCCGATTTTTAATTAAATTTAACAAATAATATACTTATAAACCAAATTTAATCGTTAAAAAATATAAAAAAAGCCACGCATTGGCGTGGCTTTAATAATTTGGTAATAAAATATTATTTATTTACTGATCCCTCTAATTCAGCACCGGCTTTAAATTTCACTACGTTTTTAGCAGCAATTTTAATAGTTTTCCCTGTTTGTGGGTTTCTTCCGTCTCTTGCAGCTCTGTTAGACACAGACCAAGATCCAAATCCAACTAGAGAAACTCTTCCACCTTTTTGCAAAGTTCCTTCAACATTACCTAAAAATGATTCTAAAGCTAATTTAGCAGCAGCTTTTGTAATTCCAGCAGAAGCTGACATTGCATCGATTAAATCTGATTTGTTCATAATAATTGTATTAATTGATTGGTTAATAATTTATAACTTATGCATACAAATTTAAAAGGATTTCCTATTCTCACAACAGTTAAGACGATTTTTTGCTTGTTTTGTTAATAACTTCGCGTGTTTGTTGATAAATGACTATTTTTTAATTAAAAACAGTGATTTATACGTTTAAAAAACCTTGGCTGAATCCGAAAAAGTGACTCCATTTAGTAATTCGTGGGTCGCCATTTTCTTTTTTCCAGGGAATTGTAGTGACAAAACATGAATAAAACCGCCAAGAACGGCAATTTTCATTTCCTTTTTGGTTGTAATGATACTTCCTATTGCATAATCATGAGATAGTATTTCCTGTTTTGTATCATATATTTTTATGCTAAATTCTTGTTCATTGTCTTTGAAATTACACCAAGCCGAAGGGTACGGACTCAAACCACGAATTAGATTGTAAACCACGGTTATACTTTTTGTGAAATCTATTTTGCAATTGTCGCGATCTAGTTTATAAGCAGTTTTTATATCTGATGAATCTTCTTGAATTGTAGTTATGACATTTCCTTCGGCAATTTTATCTAAAGTTTCTAAAACTGCATCGCAACCTAAAATCATCAATTTGTCATGTAGCTCGCCAACGTTTTCAGATTCAGAAATTGCTAATTCTTTGCTTAAAATCATAGCGCCAGTATCTATTTTATCATCAATAAAAAAAGTAGTTACACCAGTTTTCGTTTCACCATTTATAATAGCCCAATTTATAGGGGCTGCACCACGATAATTTGGCAATAGCGAAGCATGCAAATTAAATGTTCCTAATTCTGGCATTGCCCAAACTACTTTTGGCAACATTCTAAAAGCAACAACTATATGAAGGTTTGCGTTTAATGCTTTTAATTCTTCTAAAAAAGCTTCGTCTTTTAAATTTGTTGGTTGTAGTAAAGTCAGCTTGTTTTCTAAAGCATATTCTTTGACTGCCGAATATTTTATTTTCTGACCTCTTCCTGCTGGTTTGTCGGCAGCAGTAATTACGCCTACTATTTTGTGTTTATTTTGTTTTACAATGGCGTCTAGAATTCCTACTGCAAATTCTGGTGTTCCCATAAAAACTATTCGTAATGCTTTCATCTGTGTTTATTCTATTTGTTTTTTTATTGGAAGATGGAACGCCTACCATATATTCTTTCGTTTCAATAATAATTGTCGTGGACGTTTCATTTTATTATGTATTGATTTTTTGTATTAATGCTAATCATATTGTGTTCTATGAGTTGCTTCAATATTTTTAATATTTCTACTTCTTCTATAGATAATACTTCGATTAATGTTCTAGAATTCATTGGATTCACAGTCAATAATTGAATAATTTGATTTCTAATTTCTTCGGAATTATATTTTTTTTCTTTTTTACAAGAACAATATGAGCAAATGCCACAATCATTAGTTATTGTTTCTCCAAAATATTGCAAAAGCAATTTACTCTTGCAAGTATCTTTATTAGAAACGTAGTTTATAACCGATTGCAATTGATTTTTCTTAACTAAATTTTGTTTTTCTAAATGTTTCGAAACGCGATTGATGGTTCTGTCGTCTTCACGAACTTCTAGAAATGTTATTTTCGATTCGTTTTTTTGTGAAAAATAAGCGACAATTTCCATCTTTTGTAACTTCTCTAGCAAAATTAGTACTTTAGCTTCGGTTGTATTCGCTTTTTTTGCAATAAAATTAGTGTTGATATTGGTTTGCAAATCAAAAATTCCTGGATAAGTTCTTAAAATAGTTGAAACAATAGGTTCGTCATCAGGATTTAAACTAATATATCTAATTACTTCTCTTGATTCGATTAAAAATTGAACTTGTGCTTTCTCTGAAAATTCTTGCGAAAGAGAAATAATACTTTGTCTGTCCAGAAACTGAAGCGCATTATAGGTTTTTAATGTTGGTAATTTGTAGTGGTTGCAAAATTGATTCAAATTAAAAGGAAATTCTTCGTTAATTCCTTCTCCATAAGCGATTCGGAGATAATTGCAGAGTTTCACAAAAATATCTTTTAGGAAAATAGTATCGGGCAAAACAGCTATAAACTGACTTTCTGCCATAATAATATCTGAAGGTGAACTAATTAAAATAGCGAAAGCTTTTTCTCCATTTCGTCCAGCTCTCCCTGCTTCTTGATAATAACTTTCAAGGTTTTCGGGTAAGTTAATGTGTATAACCGTTTTTACATTGGGTTTGTCTATCCCCATTCCGAAAGCACTGGTAGCAATCATAACCGTTTTTTCGTCACGCATCCACAAATTCATATTAGCTTCTTTTTCTTTTACCGATAAACCAGCGTGATAAAAAGTAGTTTTATGTCCTAAAACTTCTAAATGAGAAGCATACTCGTGGCAGTTTTTCCTGTTTCGAACATATATAATAGCCGATTCTGGATTTTTTTGTAGAATCTGGTTTAGTTTGTATATTTTGTCTTCGGCAGGAATGATAAAATAGCCTAAATTATCTCGAGCGAATGACTGCTGAAAAACTTTAGGATCCTTTAACCCTAATAGTGCAATAATATCGTCTTTAACTTGCGGAGTTGCCGAAGCGGTAAGTGCTATAAATGGAATTTTACTAAAATGAGTTTTTAAATTTTTTATTTTTAAATAGGAAGGTCTAAAATCATGCCCCCATTGCGAAACACAATGCGCTTCATCAATAGCAATAAGGGAAATAGGTAAGGCTTTTATTCTGTCTAAAACCCAATCTTGTTCTAATCTTTCGGGAGATAGATAAAGAAATTTGTAATTACCGAACTGACAATTGTCTAGTAATTCTATTAATTCGTCAGCTTTTATTGCACCTGTTAGCGCGATGGCTTTTATATCTCGGGATTGCAAATTATTCACTTGATCTTTCATCAAAGCAACCAAAGGAGAAATAACCAAGCACAAACCATCATTTACCATTGCTGGCACTTGAAAACACAATGATTTTCCGCCACCAGTAGGCATAAGTCCAAAAGTGTCATTTCCTTCAAGAACCGATTGAATAATATTATCCTGAACGGGTCGAAAAGAATCGTAATGCCAATGTTTTTGAAGAATTTGTAATGCTCTTTGCATTTAAATATATTTCAGATTTGCTTCGCCTATTCGCTCTTTCAGGCTCGGGTTAGAATTCAGATTTTAGAATTATTAAAACCTAAATTAAATTTGCTCTAATATAAAAAGAATTCTGTTATCTACGCTATCTTTTGGGACTTCGATAAGATTGTAACCGTATTTTTCGTAGGTTTCTACAAGGTGCTTGTAAATGAGTTTTGCTTGTTCGTAATTTTCATACCGCTCATTATCAGAAATATATATATCTTCCCAAGGTGGTAAAATAAATATTTTAGTATAAGTATTGTTGCGGCAAGCAGTATCAAAAAAAGCTGGGTAACTATCACCTATATAATGCATGTATGCTAAAACATCTGGAATTCCTCGGTCTAGAAAAACAATAGGATGAGGTTCGTTTTGCGCATTTACGAACTGTTTTTTCCGACCTTCAAGTAATAATTCGCTAAAAAGTAATGGGTTTTCTAAAAACAGTTGTTCTATTCCTTCTTTTTTTGCTTCAAGAATAACTTCGCGTGAAATTTCAGGATAACAACAATAACCCTTAGACAATAACCCATCTATAATTGTAGTTTTGCCAGTTCCAGGTCCTCCTATGATAACAACGATTTCTTTTTGCACTTTTTTAGAAATAAGGGGCAAAAGTACTTAAAGTTATTGGGATTTTAAAAGTTTTTTTATTGAAGTGAATTGTAAATAATAATATCAAAAAATTCGCTTCAAAAAATCCTAATTTATTAATGCTAAAAATTGTATATTTGCTTTTATTTTAAGTTGAAAAATGGATAAAAAAGTTGAAGAATTCTACGAAAGATTAAAGGTAGAATTAGATAATAGTAATACTTGGCCTGCAGAATATTTGTTTAAATTTATTGTCCCAACCATCGATGATAATGTAGCACGTGTCGAAAATGCTTTTAATTGTTTGGGAGCAGTGATAAAAACTACAAAATCTAAAACGGGAAAATTTACCAGTATATCTGTAGATGTGACTATGAAAAATGCCCAAGAAATAATTGATAAATATCAAGAAGTAGGTACTATAGAAGGTATCGTTTCCCTGTAAATTATGAATACAAAATATACAAAAGAAATTGCTGGTGATGTGGTGCAAAATTTAGAATATAATTCTGAAAGAAAACCGCTTATTATTCCTGAATATGGTAGGTATTTGCATGTTCTAATTGATCAAGCTACTATAATCGAAGATAGAGCTGAACGCAATAAAGCAGCAAAATACATTATATCGGTTATGGGGAATTTGAATCCGCATTTGCGTGATGTTTTAGATTTTCAACACAAATTATGGGATCAAATATTTATCATGTCTGATTTTAAATTAGATGTAGATTCTCCATATCCGATTCCGTCTCGTGAGGTTTTAAAAATGCGCCCCGATCCGTTAAAATATCCTCAAAATTTCCCTAAATATCGTTTTTACGGAAACAATATTAAGTACATGATTGATGTGGCAAACAAATGGGAGGAAGGCGAATTGAAAAATGCTTTGTGTAAAGTGATTGCTACGCACATGAAAAAATCTTATTTGAGTTGGAACAAAGACACTGTTACTGATGCTGTAATTTTTGAACATTTGTTAGAACTTTCTGACGGGAAAATAAACTTGACTCAAAGCACAGAAGAATTATTGAATTCGAACGATTTGATGAGAACTAACAAACGCATGTCGAACAAAATTCAGACAAACAATAATAATGGTAAACCAAAAATTGTAAAAAATGGTAAACCAATGATTAATAAGAACAATAACAGAAAACCAATATAAAATTTTAGTTTACAGTGTAAAAATCTGAAATCTAAAATCTAACATCTGAAATCTAAAAATGAGTACTTTCAAAATAGAAGGCGGTATCCGACTAAAAGGAGAAATCACACCACAAGGAGCAAAAAATGAAGCTTTACAAGTTTTATGTCCAGCATTGCTAACCTCTGAAAAGGTTAGAATAACCAATGTTCCAGATATTATTGATGTAAACAAACTGATTGTTTTACTTGGAAATTTAGGTGTAAAAATTCAGAAAAATGGACCTGGAGATTATACTTTTCAGGCGGATGAAGTAAATATCGATTATCTAAAAACCGAAGCTTTCAAAAAAGAAGGGGGTTCACTTCGTGGTTCGATAATGATTGTTGGGCCATTATTAGCAAGATTTGGTTGTGGATATATTCCAAAACCAGGTGGTGACAAAATAGGAAGAAGAAGATTAGATACACATTTTGAAGGTTTTATAAACCTTGGAGCTAAATTTAGATACGAAAGAGAAGACCATTTTTATGGTGTAGAATGCGAAGGTAAACTAAAAGGTGCTTATATGTTGCTCGATGAAGCATCTGTAACTGGAACGGCGAATATTGTCATGGCAGCAGTTCTTGCTGAAGGAACAACTACAATATATAACGCTGCTTGCGAACCTTATTTGCAACAATTGTGTAAAATGCTAAACTCGATGGGCGCAATAATAACTGGCGTTGGTTCGAACTTATTGACTATAGAAGGAGTAGATTCTCTTGGCGGTTGTGAGCACAGAATTTTACCTGATATGATTGAAATTGGTTCTTGGATTGGTCTTGCGGCTATGA
>NZ_JBDTQE010000052.1:0-19427 GCF_039932285.1 Flavobacterium sp. | reverse complement strand
GATTTATTACTTCCAGGGATTTGGAAATATTTATCAAAAACTTTGTCTTTATATTGCTTATCAATTCCCTTTCCTTTATCAATTACTTGAAAAACAATCTGATTATTCTCAAGTTTTACTTTTACAATTATGTTACTATTTAGTGATGAATAGTTTATAGCGTTTGTTAGAAAATTTATTAAAACCCATCCTGTTTTCTCACTATCAGCCTTTGCATTTGGTAGGGTATCTTCGGTATCGATAATTATGTTTATTTTCTTTTGATCTGCTTGAACTTTTACTGCTTCAACAGCATATTTAACAATGTCATAAGGATTACTTTTCTCAATATTTAGTTGAATGTTACCAGTTTCTACCTGCGATAATTCTAACAATTCACCAGTAATTTTTAATAAACGCTGACTATCATCTTTAATACTATCAATTAATTGTTTTTGATTTTCATTTATCAATCCAGTTGCATCATTTTCTAGTAATTGTAAACTCATTTTTATAGAAGAAATGGGGGTTTTTAACTCATGTGATACTGTGGAAATAAAATTAGTTTTCGCAAAATCTAATTCTTTATAAACTGTTATATTTCTTAGGATAATTACATTACCTATATTAATTAATTGTGCTTCGCCTGTAGGAATTATGGTGATTTTTACGATTTCTTTTTCAAAATAACTTTCTTTCCCATCAGCAAAAATTTTCATTGGAAATGATTTTGCATTTTGGGAACTATCCAGCAAAGATTTCATTAAATCGTTTTGTTCTGCTATTACATCGGCACTTTTACCAATTACTTCGTCTTTGTTCAATCCTAAAATTTTTAAAGTTTCATTATTGGCAAATAAGATGCTGTTATTGTTATCTAAACCAATAATTGGGTCATGCATATTATTAATAAGTGTTTCTAAACGTTTTTTTTCGAAAGTCAATTTATGTAAACTGCTGCTACTGTATTCCTCTAGCTTCTGAGCCATAGTATTGAAAGATTTTGCCAAATCCCCATATTCATTATGGTTCATAAAATGAACACGTTCTTTATAGTTTTTATTGGCAATTTCTTTTATACTTGCCGTTAATTCTTTAATTGGATTGGCAATATTATTTGGTAAATTCACTAATAAGTTAAAAGCAATCAAAAAACACAAAGTGCCTAAAATGGCTATCGAAAAATTAGCTGTTTCCGCAGTTTTTTTTGCTACATCACTTTTTTGTTTTATGGCATTCATATTCAGTTTCATTATCTCAAAAATATCCTGCCTAATTTGGTTTTTTAGTTTTTCGTTTTTGTGGTTTTTCTCTAATACTATAAATTTTTTTTGAAGATTATTGGTCGCAATATCTTCTCCCTTTTCAGTAATATTTGCAATTTGAAGTTTTAAATTTTTTTCAAAAACTATTACTGCTTTATTTTCATCATTATTAATATCTTCCAATGCCAGCAACATGTTTCGAGAATATTCCAATGTGTTATAATTGGCTTTCAAAATGTTTTGAGTGTCTTTTTTAATAGAAAAAATGTAGTACGCACTTACCAAGGAAAGTATCATTATCAAAATGAATAACAGTCCTACTCCGAGATTTAATTTGGTTTTAATTTTCATTTTATGATAATATTACAAGGTCAATATTTGATTGAGAAAGACTATTTAATAATCTTCTAAAAATAGTTGTTGACAAAATTACTTTAAATAAGTTAAAGTGCGGTTTTCCTATACAAACCGTTGTGATGTCTTTTTCTTCTACAATTCTAAGCATTGCATCAGTTATGTTTGAACTTTCAATTTTAATTACTTCTGCTCCTAGTTGTGTGGCTAATTTAAAGTTGTTAATTAAATGACGTTGCTTGTCTAAAGCAATTTTATGTGGACTTTCTTTTGGGGTTTCTACATACAAAACATACCAAATTCCATTATAATAGCTGGCTAATCGTGCTGCTTTCCGGATAACAATTTTAGCCATTTTATCATTACTACTAATACAAGCTAATAATTTTTCGTGTTTTATTCCGGTGTTTTTCGGTATTTCATTTTCTACTTTTCGAACTACTTGACTCGCCACTTCTTTCAATGCTAGTTCACGTAATTGCAAAATTTGATCTGATTTGAAAAAGTTAGTTAAGGCAGTTTGAATTTTATCTTCAGTATAAATCTTACCTTCTTTTAATCTGGAAATTAAATCTTCAGCGGTCAAATCGATATTTACAACTTCATCAGCTAAACGCAAAACATTATCTGGAACACGCTCTAAAACATCAACATTCGTAATGCGTTTTACGTCTTCGTTTAAACTTTCAATATGCTGAATATTTACCGCCGAAATCACATTAATTCCAGCTTCTAAAATTTCCAAAACATCCTGCCAACGCTTTTCATTTTTGCTTCCTTCAACATTGGTATGTGCCAATTCATCTACAATTACAACTTCTGGTCGGAGATTTATAATGGCTTGCACATCCATTTCTTCTAGTTGTTTGCCTTTGTAGAAAATGGTTCGTCGTGGGATAACCGGCAAACCCACGAGTAACTCGTGGGTTTCTTTCCGAAAATGGGTTTCAATATAACCAATTTTTACGTCAATTCCATTCTTCAACAACGAATGTGCTTCCTGTAACATACGATAGGTTTTGCCTACACCAGCACTCATACCAATGTAAATTTTAAACTTTCCTTTACGTGATTTCTGAATTAAATCGAGAAAGTGTTGCGCGTTATTCTCCTTATCGTTTTGCATTTATTTTAAAAAGATATTGCTAAAGCAGTTGTCAAAAATGTATTCTGATTGGTTGGATTTGCGTTTTTCAAAAACACATCATCTTTACTGTTTAAATTTCTGGCTTCAACTCTGAACATAATATTATCAGCTATCAAGTAATCAAAATTCGCTGAAACTCCGAATGTTTTAAATCCGTTCTCTGTTCCGGTTGCAATTATTACCCCTTGCTTATCCTGATAATATTCACCTCTAAAACCCAATTGTACTTTAGCAGTTGGTTTGTATTGCGCAATAATTATTGGTGAATACCAAACGTCATAATCACTGCTTCTGTTTACCGTTTGTTGTACGCCAATATCAAATCCAGCTGTCAAACTTGTTTTATCAGAAACTTTAAATTGTCCGTAAAAATTATTAAAATAACGCCATTTTCTAACCGCATCAGGTTGTTCGTTTCCAACATAAGTACTCCAATTTAAAGTTGCTTTTGATGATGGCTTGTAAGTAACTTGTGTTCCAAAAGCTGGTGTTTGATTGCCTTCAATTTTTTGAATACGTTGCCAGCCGTTTAAATACATTGCGGCTAAATACCATTTTTCAGATGCTGAAGTGTAACCAATTTTTACTCCCGTTTCATAATAAGGTGAATTATCAGCCAAAATACTTCTTGTCAAATTCACGCAATCTTTACCAATTGCACTTTCAAAACCAATGTGAGAAGGCATAATTCCTGCATCAACCCAAAGATTGTGTTTCGATGAAATTTTCACACCACCATTGGCTTCAAAAATATTTTTCAATAAATCCTGCTCGCCAGCCAAATTGTATTCCGGATACGTTCCAGCCATCAAAGCAAAATTGGCACGCAAATTATCTTTGGCGTAATTGGCTTTAACCAAACCTAGATTTAGATTCACTTCGTTGTGTTTATTATGACTGTACACAAATCCAGGACGCAAATGATTGTCCGGATTGCCAAAATCATAACTGTAATACGTTTCTAAATATCCCGAAAACGTAAACGGACTCTTCTCTTTTGTTGCTTCTTGAGCGTTAGTTGTTGTAAATCCGAAAGCTAGTAAAGCTGTAACTATTATTTTTTTCATTTTTTTCATTTTTATTTGAAGCTAATCCGGCTGTTCGTTGCAATCTTTTCTTTTTAAAGAAAAAAAGAAAAGGATTTCCACTGCCATCCGGGCTAGGAACCTGACAGGTTTCAAAAACCTGTCAGGTTTACGAATCTTATTTTATTTTATCCAATGCAATATTCAATTGCAGCACGTTAATTTTTTCGGTTCCCAAACAGCCTAAAAGTGGTGCATCCGTGTTTTCTTTGATTAAAGTTAACACTTTTTCTTTTGAGATATTTCTCACTTTAGCAACTCTGTCCGCCTGTACTTTTGCGCCTTGAACCGAAATGTTTGGATCCAATCCGCTACCTGAAGCAGTAACCAATTCCGATGGAACTTCACTACTTTTCACCGTTGGATTTTTAAGTAAAAAAGTGTCTATTCTAGTTTTTACTTCAGCCAAATAATCAGGATTGGTAGTTCCTTTGTTACTTCCTCCAGAACCAGCCGCATTATAATCTACAGCCGATGGACGTGACCAAAAATACTTGTTTTCTACGAATTTCTGTGCCACATTAATATGATGATTTTTCCCGTTAACTGTAACAATTTCGCCTTTACCTTGATTAGGTGCGAATTGTGCGATTCCATAAACACTCAAGGTATAAAACCCAGCGAAAAACAATGCACAAAACAAAGTTAATCGAACTGCGGGAATGATATTTTCTTTCATAATCTTTAATTTATTGTTTTTAATTGTATTATGTAATTTGCAAACAAACATTAGAATTAATTACTAGTTTCGATAATGCTCATTTCATAATTTCCATTTTTTAATTTCTAAAATCTATTTTTTAAACAAATAATGCTACTGCTAAATCAATTAGTTTTATTCCAATAAACGGAATTATGATTCCACCAATTCCATAGATGAATAAATTTCTACGCAATAGTGCCGATGCGCCGATTGGTTTGTAAGCAACACCTCTTAATGCTAAAGGAATCAAGAACGGAATAATAATCGCATTGAAAATTACTGCTGACAAAATCGCACTTTGTGGACTGTGTAAATGCATAATATTTAAACCTTGTAATGCTGGAATTGCTGTAATAAACAACGCCGGAATTATCGCAAAATATTTCGCTACATCATTCGCAATTGAAAATGTAGTTAGTGTTCCTCGGGTCATTAAAAGTTGTTTTCCAATTTCTACAATTTCGATTAATTTGGTTGGATCATTGTCTAAATCAACCATATTTCCTGCTTCTTTTGCGGCTTGTGTTCCACTGTTCATGGCAACACCCACATTCGCCTGAGCCAAAGCTGGCGCATCATTTGTTCCATCACCCATCATTGCAACCAGTCGCCCTTCGGCTTGCTCTTTTTTGATGTAGTTCATTTTATCTTCTGGTTTGGCTTCGGCGATAAAATCATCTACACCTGCTTTTTCAGCAATAAATTTAGCTGTCAAAGGATTATCTCCAGTAACCATAACCGTTTTTATTCCCATTTTACGCAGGCGTTCAAATCGTTCTTTCATACCAGTTTTAATGATGTCTTGCAATTCAATTACACCTTGTACTTGGCTATTTTTTATTACCACTAAAGGCGTACCTCCATTGGAAGAAATAAGTATGACTTGATGAGCAGTATCTTCAGGAAAAGGATTTCCTGCTTGAAGCGCGATATTTTTTGCCGCGTCTTGTGCGCCTTTTCTAATATTGGTTCCGTCTTTCAAAACTACTCCCGAAGTTCTTGTTTCCGCAGTGAATTTGATTAAAGTGGCACCTTCAATTGATAATTTATTGGCAACATCAGCTCCAGCTAATTCTACAATACTTTTACCTTCTGGTGTATCATCTGCCAAGGAACTCAAAACAGCAGATTGAATAAACTCCTGTTGCGAAACTCCTTTTGTTGGATAAAAGCTGGTTGCTTTTCTGTTTCCAATGGTTATTGTTCCTGTTTTATCTAAAAGCAAAACATCTATATCTCCAGCAGTTTCAACAGCTTTTCCTGATTTGGTAATTACGTTTGCACGCAAAGCTCTATCCATACCAGCAATTCCAATAGCTGATAGCAAACCACCAATAGTTGTAGGGATTAAACACACAAATAAGGCAATAAAGGATGCGATTGTTATTGGTGCGTTAGCATACTTGGCAAATGGAGCTAAAGTTACCGTTACAATTATGAATACCAATGTAAATCCAGCTAACAAAATAGTCAATGCTATTTCGTTTGGTGTTTTTTGACGGCTCGCGCCTTCAACTAAAGCAATCATTTTATCCAAGAAACTTTCTCCTGGTTCAGAAGTAACTTTTACAGTAATTCTATCTGATAAGACTTTAGTACCACCAGTTACTGATGATTTATCACCACCAGCCTCACGAATTACTGGAGCACTTTCTCCTGTAATAGCACTTTCATCAATAGTCGCTAAACCATCTACAATTTCTCCATCTGTGGGAATAATATCTCCAGTTTCACAGAAAAATAAATCTCCTTTTTTGAGTTGTGAAGAGGGAATAATTTCTATTTCATGGCTGTAAAATTTACCTGCTTCTGACATTTTTTTTGCAGGTGTTTCTTCACGGGTTTTTCTCAAACTATCAGCTTGAGCTTTTCCTCTTGCTTCCGCAATTGCTTCCGCAAAATTTGCAAAAACTAAAGTCAAGAATAAAACAAGAAAAACAGTAAAATTATATGCAAAACTTCCTTGTGAACTTTCTCCAAATAGGATCCAAAGACATACAAATAGCATTACAGCTGTTCCAATTTCGACAGTAAACATTACTGGATTTTTGAACATTATTTTTGGGTTTAGTTTTACGAACGACTGTTTAAATGCCTCGTTAACCAACTCCTTTTGAAATAAATTATTTTGAGATTTACTCATGATTTTAATTATTTAGAGGTAAAATATTCTGCGATTGGACCTAATGTCAATGCTGGAAAAAAGGATAGTGCGGCTACAATTACAATTACAGCAAAAACCATTAATCCAAAAGTAGAAGTATCAGTTTTTAATGTTCCGTTGCTTTCAGGAACGTAACTTTTGCTGGCTAAGATTCCGGCAATAGCAACTGGACCTATGATTGGCAAGTATCTTCCAAAAAGCATTACAATTCCAGTTGCGATATTCCAAAACGGCGTATTGTCGCCCAATCCTTCAAATCCACTACCGTTATTGGCAGATGCCGAAGTGAATTCGTATAACATTTCGCTAAATCCTTGATAACCGGGATTTGCTAACCAACCCGATAAAGCTTCCGGATTTCCAGCATATAGATGACTTGCTAAAGCGGTTCCAACTAATATTAAAAACGGATGAAGCAATGCAATCATCATGGCGATTTTCATTTCTTTAGCTTCGATTTTCTTTCCGAGGAATTCGGGTGTTCTTCCGACCATTAATCCGCTGATAAAAACTCCGAGAATGATGAAGATGTAGAAGTTCAGAAATCCAACACCAACACCTCCATAAAAACAGTTAATCATCATTCCAAGTAAAGTCGTCATTCCGGTAATTGGCGTCATACTGTCGTGCATAGCATTCACAGAACCATTACTCGTACAAGTCGTATAAGTGGCCCAATTCGCGGAAGCAGCAGCTCCAAAACGCACTTCTTTTCCTTCCATGCTTCCCATATTCTGGGCAATTCCGAGTTGGTGAATATTGACACTTCCGTTCATTTCGCTTACGACTGCGGGAATCAGTAAACTCAGAAATCCAATGGTCATAACGGCATAAATCGTCCATGCTAATTTTCTTCTTTTCAATACAAATCCCAAGGCAAAAACCATCGCAATCGGGATTAGGAAAATCGAAACCGTTTCAACAATGTTGGTTAAATAGTTAGGATTTTCCATTGGGTTGGAAGAATTCGGACCGTAAAATCCACCTCCATTCGTTCCCAATTGTTTGATAGCTACAAAAGCGGCAACTGGTCCTCGGCTTACATTTTGAGTTTGACCTTCTAAAGTGGTGATGGTATCTTTTCCTTCAAAAGTCATTGGAGTGCCGTTGAATAAAAGAATTATTGCCACTACAAATGATAATGGCAATAAAACTCTTGTACAAGATCTAACGAAAAAGCTGTAGAAATTTCCTAAAGTTTCAGATGTTTTTTCTTTCATCGCCATAAAAACGGCGGCACAAATTGCCATTCCGCAACCAGCACTGATGAATTGCCAAAGCATCAAGGTTAATTGTCCTAAATAAGACAAACCGCTTTCGCCGGAATAATGTTGTAAATTGGTGTTTGTGATGAAACTTACTGTTGTATTAAACGCCAAATCTCCAGTCATGGAAGGATTTAAGTCTGGATTTAAAGGCAACCACATCATATTGGTCAACACTAACATTGATATGATAAACCAAACCACATTGATTGACAATAAAGCCAGTAAATGTTGTTTCCAGTTCATTTGCTTGTTGGGATCAATGCCACCAACTTTGTAAAATAAAGCATCGATTGGATTGAAAATTTTATCCAGCCAAGTACTTTCATAATTGAATATTTTTCCGATGTAACGCCCTAATGGAATTGCCAGCAGCAAAACCAAACCATAGGTTACAATAATTCCGAGGATTTCTGAGTTCATTTTTAGAATTTTTCTGGTTTAACTAATACATAGCAGATGTAAATAAATACGGCTATGGCGATGATGAAAAGTGCTGTCATAATTTAGATTTTTTCAAAAATGGTTATCATTTTAAAGAATAGCGCGAATAGTAGCAATCCGCTTGCAGTGAGAATTAGTGTGATCATACTCCGAAAGTGTTTATTTGTTTGTTGTATTCTAGTTTTAAATTCTGTGGAAAAAGATTGGCAATATTGCAATGACGCAATTCCATAAAAGTGGAAACCGAAAAAACATACACATTGGAAATAGCGTTTTTGGTTTCGTTGCTTCCGTTTACCAGCAATTGGTCGGCAATGGCTAAACATTTTTTAGCACGAATGATATTTCCAGAAATAATAAATGTTTTGGTAATTTCTGCTAAACGTTCGGCTTGTTTGTAAATTGTATTGACTTTATTTTTCATTGGAATAAGTATTTAGTTCTTTGCGCTAATGCCAAAAAACAGTCCAAAAAAACAAAAATACCGTAAAGTGCTGTATTTGTTGATGTTAAATAATTCATGCCAAAAAAAGACATAAAAAAACCCTATCATTATGATAAGGTTTTCTCATTATAGTAAGATTATGATTTGTTTATTGAATATTGTATTCGTCAAGTTTACGGTATAAAGTGGCAACACCAATTTCTAATAAGCGTGCGGTTTCGGCTTTGTTGCCTTTGGTATAGTTCAAAACTTTTTGAATATGTAGTTTTTCAATACTTTGCATTGCAAATGCCGACATTGATTTGTTTGTTTTATCTTCCTGATGTTGGATTTCATATGGTAAAACCTCAGAAGTTAAAGTATCGCCGTTACATAAAATCACCGAACGTTCAATGATATTCTTCAATTCTCTGACATTTCCTGACCAATGATAACTTTCTAGTTTTTGAAGGAAATCAGGTGTAATTTCTAAGGTTTTTCGATTGATTTTTTCTGAAAATTGTTTGACAAAATAAGTCGTTAAAGGTGCAATATCTTTCACACGTTCACGCAATGGTGGAATATTGATTTCAAAAATATTTAATCTGAAATATAAATCCGAACGAAAACGATTTGACTCACTTTCGGATTTTAAATCTCTGTTAGTTGCTGCAATCAATCTGAAGTTTGACTTTTTTGAAGTGGAATCTCCAACTGGAATGTATTCGTTAGTTTCTAAAACCCGAAGTAATTTGGCTTGTAGTTCGAGTGGCATCTCACCTATTTCGTCTAAGAATAAAGTTCCGCCATTTGCTTCTTCTATAAAACCTTTTTTATCTTTTATTGCTCCAGTAAAAGCACCTTGTTTGTGTCCGAATAATTCGCTTTCTAAGATTTCTTTGCTGAAAGTGCTACAGTTTAAAGCTACGAATGATTTTCCAACTCGGTTGCTATTTTCATGAATGGCTTGTGCAAACACTTCTTTTCCGGTTCCGGTTTCGCCAGTTAATAAAACGGTAGAATCGGTTTTGGCAACTTTTTTAGCTAGTTCAATTACTTGTTCTAAAGCTTTCGATTTTCCTATAATCGTATCAAATGAATATTTATCAGAAATACGTTTTTCGAGTTGTTTGACTTTCTTTTGCAACTGCGATTTCTCTATGGCTTTGTACAAAAGCGGAATGATTTTATCGTTATCATCGCCTTTCACAATATAATCGAAAGCACCATTTTTCATGGCTTGAACTCCATCTGAAATTTTTCCAAAAGCTGTCAATAATATCACTTCAACCAAAGGAAAATTACTTTTAATTTTTTCAAGGAATTCAACACCATTTCCGTCTGGCAATTTTACATCACACAAAACAACGTCAATATTGTTTTGCTCAATTTTTTTAAAACCTGATTTTAAATCTCCAGCTTCCAAAACATCAAATCCTTCTGATTTTATAATTCGTGCAAGTAAACTACGAAGCTTTTCTTCGTCATCAATTATTAAAATGTTTTTCAAAATAAATTATATTAATTTATACAAAAGTAGATATAATATTGAGAATGCTACTAATTGTTAATTGTTTTAAGCTCAACAAATCTATTTATTAATGAAAATTTATCTTTTAAAATCTGCATATCCTCACTTACTTTTTTATCTAAAAATTTAGCGTAATGTTGGGTTGTTCTTAAATTTTTATGTCCAAGCATCTTACTAACGTTTTCGATGGAACATCATTTGTAAGCGTTACCGTTGTTGCAAAAGTGTATCTGGCGATATGGAAGGTTAGTTCTTTTTCTATTTCACAAACTGTTGCAATTTCTTTTAAATAAGCATTCATTTTTTGATTAGACAAAAATAGGAAGTAGTTTGTCTTCATTGATACATTGAGGATTATTTTCATATTTATCAATTATCATTTGTGTTACAGGAAGTATTGGAATTTTAGAAGCACTTTCGGTTTTCTGTCTGTGTGTAAATATCCACTTCTCACCATCAATTCCGAAGCTTATGTGCGACTTTGTTAAGTTTTTGACCTGTGTATGCCAAACCAGTAAAGCAGCTGAAAAGGAAAATATCGCGAACTAGTGATAGTCTTTCGGTTTTGAAATCTTTTTCGATTATGCTTTGAATTTCAGCTTCGGATAAATATACACGTTCGACTTCTTTAACTTTTGATTTGTAGTTTGCAAATGGGGTTTTCTCCAGCCAGTCATTGGCCAAGCAAAACTTTATTATTTTGTTAAAGTTCTTGATGTACTTAACTGCTGTGTTGTTGGCGCAGGTTCTAACGCTTCTTAACCAAAATTCATAATCAGTAACAAAAGCATAATCTATTTTTGTAATATCAATATCCAAAATATTGTATTTCCATTGCATAAAGTCGATAGTATGCTTAAGAGAAGTTGTATAACGTTCTAATGTTCCTGGAGCATATTCTTTGCTAACTAATTCTTTGATTTTGTTGTTGTGGTCTTGGAAGATAGGAACCAGCATGCGTTTACTTTCAGCAGCACCAAACAATTCATTCTTCAAATTTTCAGAAGTAACTTTGATGTCTTTTTTGAATAATCTTTTTTCGACTTCCAAAACTTGATTTTTCAAATAATCCAGATGGCTATTTATTGTTCTAGCTTCTTCATTAGTTCCCTTGACTTTAGTGCCTTCACCTGACCATTTCTCGGGATTGATATACTTGTTGGTGCTAAATTCAAATCGTTTGGCGTTGACTGTAACTCTTGTGTAGATTGTGGGCAAACTCCTAAATTGTTGGCTTTTGCTCTCTTGATGTAAAAGAGAACTGATACAGTAGTGTTCATTATTGGTGACCTTTAAGTTATTATTAAATTTATTTGATTTAATAACTACACACAAGATGTACATTTTTTGAATATGTTGTTGAACACCTTGTTGTAGCGGTGCTTTCGGTTGCGAGGAGTCACTTAAAATTTAATTTTTTAGTGACACTTTGAAAGACACCTTCACTTTGAGATTTAATGAATATTTGATATAGCCCTAAAAGAAAAAACCCACTAAATCGTTAAATTTAGTGGGTTTTGTAACCATTTGTATTTCTACTGGCGGAGAAAGAGGGATTTGTTATCCATTTCTAACCGATTGATATTGTTGATTTTAATATCTTTTAAATTCCTAGGGTCTCGCTTTTGCATCTATAAATAACGTGCAAATTTTTCGAAATCTTATAGTACAAATCTATGAAAATTAGATGATTAAACAAAGTGATTTATTAAAATTATTGTTCATTTATTGAACTAGTTATCAAGATAAATTACATTCATTAAGAAGTTTAATAATTGGTACTTTTATTGCAAACCTCATCCAATAATTAAAGGTTCTACTTGTTCAATCTTTAAGCTTGTGTAGTTACAGAACTCCTCAACCGATACAAACTCATTTTCAAGCTTATTCAGTTCAATTCTTATCGTTTGCATTAATCTTGCACTTTGTCTATAACTCTTTCCTGTAATGAGTTGTATATCCTTTGGGTAGATACATAACCTCTTTTTTTCAATTTTCATACATTATCTATGCCTTTGACTAGGCTTTGAGTTACTTAAGACTAGTCTATTAATTCATTTTCACAATGCAAAAATAAATAATATTTGAACTTGTTCAGAAACGATAATCGAACTTGTTTAGATGCCCTATTTGTCGAATATGGACAAATGTGTCATTTAGTGACACATTGTTTTGATGGCTTTGTTTATTGTTTAAATTTTGCTTTTAAATCAATCGAAAATGTTGCAACAGAATTATGATTGATGAAGATTGAAACGGAATATTAATTTAAATTTTTAGAAGTTATGGCTAGACAGAAAGGCATAATTAAATTGAAAGGTACTATCGGAGATATTACTTTTTACAAAACGCAAGATGGTCACTTGGCTCGTGAGAAAGGTGGCATAGATGCAAGTAGAATAAAAAATGATCCTGCGTTTCAAAGAACTCGTGAAAATGGTTCCGAGTTCGGTAGAGCTGGAAAAGCCGGAAAGATTTTAAGAACGGCTCTACGACCGCTTTTAATTAATTCTGCTGATGGCAGAATGGTAAGTCGTTTAACTCAAGCGATGGTGAAAGTAATTCAAGCTGATTTGATTAGTGATAGAGGATTGCGAAATGTGATTGATGGTGAAGCTGAATTGTTATTTGGTTTCGAATTCAATATCCGTGGAAAGCTTGGAACTAGTTTATTTGCTCCGTTTGTTGGAACTATTGACCGAGTTACTGGTGAAATAACCGTTGATTTAGCTTCATTTATTCCATCGAATATGATTGCTGCACCAAGTGGAACAACTCACTTTAAAGTTATCTCTGGTGGAGCAGAAGTTGATTTTGAAGCTGAAACTTTTGTTGTTGCTACCTCTGAAACGGCAATTTTGCCTTGGGACACAACTCCAACTGCTTTAATCAGTCAAGTAAATGCTGTTACACCAGCAAGTACAAAACCTTTGTTTTTAGCTTTGGGAGTAGAGTTTTATCAGCAAATCAATGGAACGATGTACCCATTGAAAAACGGTGCTTTTAACCCTTTGTCAATTGCGAAAGTTGATAGTGGTGTGTAATGGTTCTTGAATTGACCAGAACTTATTTCCCTGAAGGAACAAATGGAAAACTCGAATGCGATGGCAAATTCATCTGTTATACAATTGAATTGCCTTGGAAGAATAACGAAAAGAGAGTTTCCTGTATTCCGGAAGGGAAATATTTTATTAGAAAGCGATATAGTCAGAAGTTTAAATGGCATTTGGAAGTGGTTGATGTTCAAAATCGAAGTTTGATTTTATTTCATCCAGCTAATAATGCTTTAAAAGAATTAAATGGTTGTATTTCTCCTGTTACTAAACTTTCTGGACCTGGTTTAGGATTAATGTCGAGAAAAGCTTTTGAGAAGCTAAAAACGATTGTTCATCCAATTTTAGAACGACAAGAAAGTGTTCAATTATTAATTACATCTAATTTATAAATTATGAAAAAGATATTAAAGAGAGCATCAGCTCCGACACCAAAGTTTTTTAAAGTGCTTCGAACTATTGGTTTGGCTTTGGCTGCTGTTGGTGGAACTATTTTAGCTGCGCCAGTGGCTTTACCTGCGATAGTTATTACTATCGGTGGTTATGTAGCAGTAGCTGGAGGAGTTTTGACAGCTGCAAGTCAGCTGACCACAACAAATGACAGCGAATAACCATACTTTAATGGGTACTGCTGGAGGCACATTTTTAAGTATTGTTCCGAATATTCAATCTGAAGATATTGCAAAAACTGCTATTTTAGCAACTGTTGGAGCAATCGTCAGTTTTACGATTTCGTTACTGCTTAAAAGCCTTAACAAGAAGCACAAAAAATAAGTTTAGCCCTAGTTGTGGTGACCTTTGGGTTAAACAAAATGAAAGTTAAGTCTGAAAAGGCTTGACTTTTTTTATTTTTATATTATATTTGAATTAACTAATTTATGAATACTAGTAATACTTAGTTTTTTATCGGTTTCTTTTTTTGGATGTCCTCCAGCAACATTTTTCCAGTTTGTACTGGGTGGAATAACAGTTTTTAACTATATTAAAAATCTAGAAGATATGAATGACATTGGAATTTTTTTGAAAAGGTGGATTGGAGTTAACGCGGGCAGACCAAAAGTAAAAAAGTCAAATTGATTTAAAATTAAGAATGAACATATTGCAGTTAACTTCTCAGGTTCAATTCCTGACTGTCCACAATTAAATAACCCAGCAACTGCTGGGTTATTTTGTATTACAATACCGATATAAAATTACTCTTCTCATATCGTTTATGAGGTTGATATTTTGTTGAAATTGCTTTTCTTTTTGCT
This sequence comes from Flavobacterium sp., assembly GCF_039932285.1. Lineage (GTDB taxonomy): Bacteria > Bacteroidota > Bacteroidia > Flavobacteriales > Flavobacteriaceae > Flavobacterium. The sequence continues at coordinate 4,760 of NZ_JBDTQE010000052.1, read as the reverse complement.
CCAAAAGTTTTAGAGCTGCAATATGTTTAACGTGAACCTCGTGTTCTTCCATCATTGCTTTAGACCTTACAAAAAACTCCTTTTTGAAATCGTTAAGGCGTAAAAATGGAATTACGGAACCAACTAAATGTTGATGCCAAAATTTTGTTTGCCATAAACTATAAGCAACAAAATAAAGGTTTTCGCAGTCTAGTTCTAAATCGAAAATGACTACAAAGCTGTTTGTGAATGGCTCTTTTTGTGGCTTTCCGCTGTTCATCCCTTTGTTAAGTAGGAATAAATGAGGTTTCGAGTAAATCGTGCCTTTCTGGTGGGTTTTGATGATAAAATTCTGCATAACTTTCGGCTTTAAAAATGGGTTAGATTTTCAATTTTCCGCAGATTTTCAGTTGAACTACCAGTGTGCCTCGCTACGCTCCGCCCATAAAATTTTTCAAAAGAAAAAAAAGAAAAAAAGAAAGCCGTCCGTTTAAGTGGAAGGTTTCAGAAAAAAAAGTTTTTAAAAAAAATACTACCCGACACATCGTCGGAAGTATGTTCGTGAAAGCGGAAGTGATTGTTTTTGCGAACCTATATGGGTGGAGATTTTTTTTAAAACCCGCAGGGCTTGAACTTTTTTTTCTGAATACCTGGAACTTATCTTTGCTCTCTTTTTTTTTATTTTTTGTTTTGAATTTCCAAATCAAATGTTCTTGTTTAATCGGATTTTGTCTGAAGGATTGGGAGTTGTTTTGGAAGATAAAGCGTCTTGGAAGTGTATCAATTTTTTGTAGATGGATGAAACATCGTGATCAAAAAGATAAATATCAATATCCATCTGAAAAATTGATACTCTTCCTTCTACTATTTGATTTTTGAGGATGCCTAATCGTCTTCTGAAAAGAAAGGTTTCAATTTAATCGGAATGTTGTTCTGAAAATGGAAAGCATCTTCAAAAAACAATGCATTATACGACCGAGTGCGATGGTGCAGTAGCGCAAGTAAGGGTATCATTTTTTTATTTGCTTACTTGTGTTTTTCTGATTGCTTTAGTGGAAAAGCTGATGCCATAGACTTGAAAGAAAGATAATGCTTCAAGCTTATCAAAGTTAATATAAGGAACGGTAAGGCATCGGCTTTTCCGCTGGAGTAATGACTTGGGGTTTTCTGGCAAATAAAAAATGATACTCTTACTGGGTCTTTTGATTTTGTGGGTTCTAAAAATGGCTTTACCATAGGCAAATCACTGAAAGTTAAAGCCATTTTTAGAACTTACAAAAGCAATGAAAACACTACCGATGTATGCGGTTAGTTGCTAAAAACAGTTACCGTGAACGTTCCTGAAAGCAATAGCAACCGTAATATTTCCTATGAAATTGCGAACGTTATTGAAGACAGTGGCGAAGGACGGTGTTTTTTGTAGCTGGGTGATGCGATGGGAGCTGCAAAAAATGTTGTCCTGGAGCCACTGGCACGAGCGTTGGGTGGAGCGGCTTTTTTACATAATGTTATTATAGTGCATCCGTTTACTTGAATTGGAATGTGGTGTTTCTTTATGCACTATAATGCCACATTATGTAACTAAGCTTTGGAGAAAAAATTACTGGCATGAGTTGCGAAGCGTACGCGTTTTTGTTTTGAGCGTTGGACAAGCTCTTTGACTGATGGCTTATTGAATTTTCTATTTTAAACAAAACGTTCTAGCCAACAGGCAATGTGCTTGATCTGCGGTGGGACAAAAACCATGACAGTAATTTTTTTAGGAGCGTTGGAAAAGCAGTGGCAACCGGAGTTTTATATTTCCGTACTTAATTTACTCCTCCATTTGTCTGGAAAAAAAGGTGTTTGAAAGTAAATATGAGCTAAATCACGTAGAAAAAAATATCCTGCTTTATCTGTTCTATATTCATATTCAAATTCGGTTTTCTTATTATTTAGTCTTTCTTTGAATTCTAAAAAGTTCAATTCATCATCAAATAGTTTTGTCAATCGAGTTTCAGATTGATATCCATCATGAACGGATTTTGAGAATAGTTGTTCTTCTAAATCATTGTCTTTATCTTTTATTAAATGAAATGAGGTTGAATTTTTACTATGATGTGGCACAAAGATTCCTAAATCTATTTTTTTTTCTTTTACAAACTCTGAAATAATTTTATATTCTTCTTCCATATCAAGAATTATTAAATATTCTAATAATACAGCTAGAAGCGGTGAAGTTGTATCTGAATAATAAACAGGTTTTACAGAAGTAACTATTAATTTAATTACATTTTGAATACTATTATTTGCATCAGGTAGATAATCAAATTTATGTTTTGTAAATTGTATTTGATTAAGAACTAAATTCAAGTAGTTTTTTGCATTTTGTATTTCACCGAATTCTATAAATAAATTTAGAATACTAGTTATTGCGATTGAATGTATGTCAATTAATGGTCTGCTGGAAACATTGTTATTATTAATTAAGTGTACAAGTTGTTTATGAATATTACTATCATTTTTTTTATGATTGTAATGTCTTTCTACATTTAACAAAAAGCATAAATATTCAAAGTATTCAAAAGTTCTTTTAGTATATCCAATTTGCTCATATCTTCCACCATGCTCACAATAAATACCATCTTTATAATTTGCTATTGGAATTGTTCTCTCGTAATAATCTAGCAAAACTTTATAATAAAAATTAAATATTTGGTCAAAATATACAGTGATTCTTTTATCGTTTTCTAATTTATTTTTGAGAATCCAAAACCAAAACTTTAATACTAAATGTGTTAAATATCTTTTTGCTATTTCTAAATTATTATAGCCTTTAGATTCTGTATATATAACGAATCCAATAAGCTTAAATGTTTCGAAAACAAGTTGCCATTTTCGAGGTAACTTTTTTGTTTGTATCCAATTTTCTTTAAAAATAATAGTATCCAATAGTTCATAGTAATCATTTGAAACACCATCTGTAGTATTTAAATTAACTAATACTCTATTAAATAGTTTAGTTGTATATGGATCTACCAATAAGTATTGACCAAACAATTTTTCTGAAAATAATATTGTCAATCTTGAAATGTCCCATCTATCAAAAGTGACTTTTTTAAGATTTTTTTGAGTTGCAACTATAAAAGATTCGTATGTTGCCTGGACACTTCCACTTATAATTCCATTGTGAACAATAATTATTTTTAAAGGTAATTTTTCAAATTCTGGAAATGCTGAAACGTATTTATTATAACTAGCTTGCGTTATTGAATCTTGAATCCCGTCTTTTCCATAAAAATTACTATCCGTTATGTTTTTATCGCTTCCTCCTTTTAGTTCAAAATAAAAACGCTTTTTAATACCATCATCATCAACTCCAACTGCAACAATGTCCTTGCCATATTCGGGTAATCCTAGGTATTCTGTAGGCTTTGATAATATTACAAAACCCATTGATTCTAAAAGAATTGGAAAAATTCTATTTAGCTCATTTTTCTCTGTAAGTGAATCTAAATACTCTTTTACTGTAATATATTTTAGATCCATTATTTAGAAGTTTTCTAGGTTTTGTTCAAAGTTATTTGGGTTCTTGTATGCACGGTTATCAATCATTATGCTTGATTCAAACAAACCAAGTGGCGTAACCGCTTCTGAATCCTCTGATTTAAAGGCTTGTCCTCTAACAATTACCATTGTTTTAGTCATGCTTAAAAAAGAATTACTATCATTATTTACATTTTTCATCATTTGTGCTTGATTTTCATGCTCTAGTCGATAATATAATTCCATTAGATTTCTTTCGTTTTCTGTAGGGTCTAAATCCTTTATACTCTTTTTACGAGTTTTAATTATATTATACTCATCAAGTGTTTTTTGCAATGGCACTAAAAACAACTCGTCACTTTTACTTTTAGTAATGTTATTTTTAATTAATTCTAAAAGAGATTCATGATACACTTCAAAAATTAGTTCTGATAATTTTCTATTTAAATGTTCTTTACTTTCTTCAATCTTTGAATTTCTGATTTTTAATAACATAGGTATCAATTCATCAATTGAATGAGGAAAAATACAAATACTATCTATTGCATTGATTTGTGATTCTTTATCTAGTTTGCTTAGGTCTATATTAAATATGATGGAACGATGTGATAAAATAATTTTTAAAGCCAAAAGTGAATATTGCCTATAGCTAAATAAGTTTAGTAATTCATCTTCAAATTGTTTTCTACTAACATCATAAAAATGGCTAATTGCATTTTCGAAAACATCAATTGAACCACGAAAACCAGCAATATTGTAATTACTAGTTAAAAGACGAAATAAAAAAACAGGATTTTTAAAATAATAAAAAAAATCACTTAATGCTTGAAAATTTTTAGTGTTATTCAAGTATATATTTAATAAATAATATTTTTCAGATTCAAAATCCTTTAAACCATATTGTACATTAGTAAAAGCGGAATGTGATAAATCATGATTTGCAGATTTAAGAAGTTCAACTATTTCTTTAAATGATTTTTCTTTTAAAGCAGTATCAGTATTAACATTAGTTATAATATTACAAAGCAATTTACTTTTTAAATTTGCATAATCCACACTATTAACTTCAAGTTTTTGCAAATAAATAAATACTTGATTTATTTGAACGGAATCTGTATAGTTAAAACCGCATAGTGCTTTAAGAGCTATAATTGTATTACTTTCAATTTTGCTAATAGCAATATCAAATGCTTCTATATAATTGGTGTTAAAAAGATTTATTAATAAAGCAGGTAAAAAGTCTTGATAATCATTAA
>NZ_JBDTQE010000051.1:0-20195 GCF_039932285.1 Flavobacterium sp. | reverse complement strand
TGTATTTCTTCTTTTGCGCCTTCTAATCCAGCTACGTCTTTGAAAGTTGTTTTAATATCTGTCTTCTCATCAAACAGTTTTGCTTTAGATTTTCCGATACTAAATATCTGACCGCCACCTCCGCCAGAACCACCGCCTGACATACGTCGCATCATATAAATCCAAAAACCAATAAGCAGAATAATAGGCAAGAATCCTACTAAATCTGTCCATTCACTTGATGTTTTATATTCGAATGAGTTTAACTTATGGGCTTTTTGAGCTTCATCTAATTTTGCTTGAAAATTTTCAGAATTATTAGCAATTTGAAAAGTGTAATGTGGTCCAAGATTTGGTTTTTGTAACAAATCCAGTTTAGGTATTTTTGAATGCACTTTTTCAGCTAAAGCTTCTTTTTTTAGATAAACTTCGACTGTTTTATCGTTTACAATTTCTACTTTTTCTACTTGATTTGCATTCAAATACTCATAGAATTTGGACACTGAAGTTTTTGTAGGTTCAACCCAACGAGATTGACCAGAAAACCACATAGTAATGAAAATAGCTGTAATAACACCGTAAATCCACCAGGGATTAAACTTGAAATTATTCTTTTTTATCTCTTTAGACATAAATACTTTATTTAATATTTGTTTTCAATAGTTGTGATTTTTGCATCACCCCAAAGACTTTCAATGTCATAATATTCACGAATATGTTTTTGAAAAACATGAACTACAATGTGAACATAATCCATTAGAACCCAATCCGCAACATCTGATCCTTCTACGTGCCAAGGTTTGTCTTTTAGTTCTTTTGAAACTACTTTCTGAATAGAATTTACAATTGCATTTACTTGTGTATTCGAATTTCCGTTACAAATTACAAAATAATCACAAACTGTATTTTCTAATGCTCTTAAATCAAGAATTGTTATATCGTTACCTTTTACTTCTTCTATTCCCTTGATAATGTTTGCTAACAAAACATCATTATTAATTTCTTTTTTAGCCATCTAATTTTTAAAATATTTTTACAAAGTTATTCATTTTTGTGCTTATTTTGGTGGTAAATAAATGTTAATTGTAATATAGTTATAAAAAACCACCTATGAAGTTAATCAAACTCGATGCCATAGATTCTACTAATGATTTCCTAAAAGGATTATCACAAAAAGAAAGCTTAGAAAATTATACCGTTGTTACTGCAAAATACCAAACAAAAGGCAAAGGACAAATGGGTTCTAACTGGGCCTCAGAAGACAATAAAAATCTAATAACCAGTATTTTAATAAAGGAAAGCATTACTAGTATAAATGAAATTTTTAATCTAAATATTATTGTTACTGTGAGTGTTATTCAAGTGTTAAATAAGCTAAAGATTAACCTTTTGAATATAAAATGGCCTAACGACATTATGTCAGAAAATAAAAAAATCTCTGGCATACTTATAGAAAATAGTATTAAAGAAAACGGAAAAATAGAATCTATCGTAGGAATTGGATTGAATGTAAACCAAACCAACTTCGGAAATTTACCAAAAGCCTCTTCTTTAAAGAATATTATGCATCAAGATTTTGATATTGACACTATTCTAGAAAATATTGTTACTAAACTTGAAAACAACGTTGAGAAACTAAAAAACAATAAGATTAATTCTTTTTGGAAAGAATACGAAAATTATTTGTTTAAAAAAGGTAAACCAACTCTTTTTGAAGATGCAAACCAACTGCGATTTATGGGAATTATAAATAGTGTAACTCGCAACGGACAACTAGAAGTTTTGTTAGAAGATGATAGTGTAAGATATTTTGAAGTAAAAGAAATTACGATGATTTATTAAACAAAAAACTTCTGAAAAATTCAGAAGTTTTTTGTTATTTGTTTTAAAATCTTATTGATTACAATTTAACCATATTTTCACTCAAAGTCTCAATAAACTTACTTATTGGTCCTTTTATCATCATGGCCATCATAGCATTAAATTCACCATCAAAAAGCAATTGTACTTCTGTAGCATCTGAAGCAAGTTCTTTAATATTTGCAGTTAATGTAAACGGTAATTTATCACTTGCTGCACCTAAAACGATTTGAGAATTGGCATTTTTCTCTTTCATTTTAAGTTTGATTTCTGGCATCCCTTTTAATCCAAAAATAAAAGCATTTTCATCTAACACTTCAAATTTTGCAATATTATCAGGCATTAATTTTTCGAAATTTTTAACTTGACTTAATTCATTAAAAATATATTCAGCACTTTTTTGTACAGTAACTTTTTGGCTTTCTAAATTCATTATTAGATTGTTAGATTGTTAGACTTCTTAGATTGTTAGATTTTGCTCATTCCGAAAAACGATTAACCTTTTTTTAAACTTCAACATTCCATTCAGATGGACTTTTTCTCCATTCTTGAAGCAAATCTTGCTCGTTTCTTGTAATGTATTCTTTAGCAACAGCGAATTCTAATAGACTTTCGTAATTACTTAGTGTATACAAATCGATATTTGCGTTGGCAAAATTATCTGTAGCTACTTGAAATCCATAAGAAAAAATAGCTGCCATTCCTTTTACGTTAGCTCCTTCATTACGAAGCGCTTCTACAGCAAGTAAACTACTATTTCCTGTACTAATTAAATCTTCTACGACAATTACATTCTGACCTTTTTGTAAAAAACCTTCTACCTGATTGAGTCTTCCGTGTTTTTTTGCTTCTGGGCGCACATATACAAAAGGAACTCCTAATTCCTGAGCAACCAGAATACCAATCCCTATTGCGCCTGTAGCAACTCCTGCAATAACATCTGGTTTACCAAATTGTTTTTCGATATTTTTAGAAAATTCGTCGCGAATATAATTTCTTATCGCTGGAAACGAGAGAATTATCCTATTGTCACAATAAATAGGAGATTTCCATCCTGAAGCCCATGTAAAAGGATTTTCAGAATTCAATTTAATTGCATTTATTTGTAAAAGCAATTCAGCAGTTTTGCTAGCAGTATCTTTATTAAAAATCATAGTACAAATGTATAAAGTTTTTGTGAACGACAAGCCACTTTTTCTAACAAATGAAATCAAAAAAGAAACTGATTTTAAATTCTTCTTGTTAGAAAGTACCGATATTAATCAGATTATAATCAATTTTTTTCAGAACAAATTACAGCAAGCTTATCTGTATCATCCTGATGAAAAAGAGATTATAAAAACCCTTAAGGCTAAAATCCCTGTTAATAAAGCTGGTGGCGGATTGGTTTATAACAAAAATGGTGCCGTTCTTTTTATTTTTAGAAATGGAAAATGGGATTTACCTAAAGGCGGAATTGAAAAGGGGGAGCTAATTGAAGATACCGCCATTCGTGAAGTAGAAGAAGAAACTGGCGTAACTGGTCTTACCATTACTGGAAAACTGCAAAAAACCTATCACATCTTTAAGCGTAACGGAAAATATAAATTAAAAATAACGCATTGGTACGAAATGAAAACCGATTTCGAAGGAACTCCAACGGGTCAAATTGAAGAAGGAATAGAGAAAGTTGCTTGGCTTAATCCTAATGAAATAAAAGAAGCATTAAAAAATTCATACGAAAACATCAAATTGTTATTTGAAGAAGAAGAAATGATTTCAAAAAAATAGTAATTCATAATTCGCAATTGGTAATTGAAAAGTTATCTTTGCAAAATGAATAACAATCACCATTCCAATAATATATTACTTAATTTAGGTATCGAAAGCCTAAACGAAATGCAAGAAGTTGCTCAAGATGCTATTTTGAACGATAATAATATTTTATTGCTTTCTCCTACAGGTTCGGGTAAAACATTAGCTTTTTTGTTGCCAATTTTCGAAATGTTGCAAGAAAATGTAACTTCAGTACAATGTTTAATTTTAGTTCCATCACGAGAATTAGGTTTGCAAATTGAACAGGTTTGGAAAAAAATGGGAACTTCATATAAGGTAAATGTTTGTTATGGCGGACATTCTATTGATACCGAAATAAAAAACCTAAGTAATCCACCAGCAGTTCTTATAGGAACACCAGGTAGAATTGCAGATCATATAGACAGAGGAACTTTTAGTGTAGATACTATTCAAACCTTAATATTAGATGAATTTGATAAATCCCTACAATTGGGTTTTCATGAGCAAATGTCATTTATAATTAATCGATTACCCAAATTAAACAAACGAGTTTTAGTTTCCGCTACATCTGATATTGAAATCCCGAAATACACACGAGTTATCAATCCAACTGTTTTAGATTTTATTCCCACGGAAGAAGAAAAAACAAATCTTTCGATGAAAATGGTAGTTTCTAAAGACAAGGATAAGATTGGTAGTTTATTTAATTTAATTTGTTCTTTAAAATCTGAATCAGCTATTATTTTTTGTAACCATCGTGATGCTGCCGAGAGAATTAGTGACACGCTAAACGAAAAAGGAATTTATGCCACGTATTATCATGGCGGAATGGATCAAGACGAACGAGAACGTGCCTTAATCCAATTTAGAAATGGAAGTGTGAGTTATTTAATTACTACTGATTTAGCTGCTCGAGGATTAGATATTCCCGAAATGAAACATGTTATTCATTATCATTTACCTGCAAAAGAAGACGAATTTATACACAGAAACGGACGGACTGCTAGAATGCTAGCTTCTGGAACTTCTTATATTTTGATACACGAAAGTGAGAAAAAACTAGATTATATAGATTATAAAATGGCCGCTTTGAATGTAGGAAATTCGACTTCGTTACCTAAATCACCTGAATTCCAGACAATTTACATTTCTGGAGGAAAGAAAACAAAACTAAACAAAATAGATATTGTAGGTTTCTTTTCTCAAAAAGGAAAACTAGAAAAAGGCGATTTAGGACTGATTGAAGTAAAAGATTTTATTTCTTTTGCAGCCGTAAAATCTAAAAAAGTAAACGATTTGCTAAAAAATATTCGTGACGAAAAAATGAAAGGCAAAAAATTCAAAATTGAAGTTGCGAGGAAAATAATTAAGAAAGAAGAAGAAAATTAAATCTCTCTAAATATTTTCAATAAGCTTGTTTAATTTATCATTATTTATAGGCTTTGAAATAAAATCTTTTACTGTCGAAAATGATTTAGATTTTTCTATATCATTTTTATCTATAGAAGATGACATAATAAAGATATTTAATTTATTTTTATTTGGTAATTTCTCTATTTGTTCAAGAAATTGCCATCCATCTATAACTGGCATATTTATATCTAATAAAATGATACTTGGTAATATGTTATTCTTATCGGAAAGCATTTTTATAACCTCTTCTCCGTTTTTAAAATCGAGAACTTGATCAAAACTCTCATTTTTGACTAATAATTTCTTTAATACAAAAATAAAAATTTTATCGTCATCTACAATATAGGTTAGATTTACTTTTTTCATACAAAATACATATTAAAAGTGGTTCCTTTGTCTAACTCGCTTTCTATTTCTATTCTTCCTCCCATAGATTCTATATGATTTTTTACCATAAAAAGTCCAAGTCCCACTGCGTCTGGATTCCCGTGAAAAGTCTTATACATTCCAAAAACTTTATCCTTATTTTTTATTAAATCTATTCCTATTCCGTTATCTTGAATGGTTAATTTTGTTCGATTTTCAATTATTTCTGCATTTATGTTTATTATTGGATTTCGAGTAGTCGATTTATATTTAATTGCATTAGTAAGCATATTAAAAATAATACTTTCTAAATAAGATTGTGTAGCAATTATTTCTATTTCATCGTCTATTTCTATATTTATTACGGCATCATTTGTAAGAATAATAGCATTTATTCCTAGTATTGCTTTTTTTATTTCGGCTTTTAAATTCAGTTTTATTTTTTCGTTTTTCTCTCCACTTTGTACAGCTACGGTTTCGTTTAGATAAAAAATGGTGTCCGAAAGTTTATTTGTACTTTGCTTAAGCATATCGAAATATTCTTTTTGCTCGTTTGGATCATTAGTATCTTCAAACAAATCGAGAATCATGCTTAAATTACTGGTGTGCGAACGTATATCGTGCGAAACAATATGAGTAAATTTTATTAGCTTTTCATTTTGTTTTACAGTTATTTCATATAATCTGTTTTTTTCTCTTTCGGCTTCTTTTCTTGCCGAAATATCTCTAGTTATAACTATATACTTAGAACTTTTACCATTTTTATCATATATTACATTTGCTGAATCTTCACGCCAATGATATTGTCCTCTCGAGTCTTTAAATCTAAACTCGTATTTAAGCTCAGTATTCTGTTTAGACAAGTTATATTCAATGTAAGGCCTTACAATTTTTATGTCATCAGGATGAAAATTATTAAAAATATCTTCTGTAGTAAAATTTTCAAAATATTCTTTTGGGTATTGTAGTAATTTTATATAGGAAGGCGATATGTAAGTCAATTTTCCGCTCTCAATTACTAACACACCATCGGAAGTATTTTCGGTAATTAACCTCAATTGTTGTTCACTATCTATTAGTTTATTTTCTATCAATTTCCGTTCATGAATGTCTCTAGATATGATGATATACTTAGAATATTTACTCTTTTTATCATTTTTGTCATATATAACGTTAGCATAATCCTCACGCCAATAATATTCCCCTGATTTTCGTCTAAATCTAAATTCACATTTGAAAGAGGTTATTTTATTCTTAAGATTATTTTCTATAAATTCTTTTGCTCTTTCTTTATCGTCTGGATGCATCACTTCAAAAATTTGATCAGAAGAAATACCAATTAATGTTTCTGGTTCATAACCCATAAACTTAGCATAAGACGGTGACAAATAAGTTACTTTTTCATCTTCCATAATAACAAAACCATCAGATGAATTTTCTGTTATTAATCGGAGTTGGTATTCGCTTTGTCTTAGTTTTTCTTGATTTTCATTCAAACTTTTTTCGATTTCTTTTCTCTTTTCTTCTTCAATTGCTAAGCTTAAAAAATCTGCTAATGATCTCCCAAAAGAAACATCGTTTTCACTCCAAACTCTAGGATCATCTCGGTGTTCACAACATAATACACCATAAAGCTTTCCATTTTCTCTGACGGGTATATCTAACATATCTGTGATTCCTGATGGAATTAAATAATTATCTACAAGCTCTGAAGTAGCATCATTTGTTAGAACATCATCAGCAATAATTGCCGTTTGATTCTTTATTGCTTCAATATATTTAGGCAATTCTCTAATATTTAACTTTTGATTATTTGTATGTATATTCTTTATTTTATCAAATAAATTTTTACAAACCAATTGATTCCCTTCTATTTCCCAATAACTTGCTCTATCTATTGTAAGCCCTTCGGCAGCAATTATTGTTATATAATTTATTTTTTCTTTTATGCTTAAATCGATTGTGTTTGCGTATAGTTTTATTAATAATTTATTTTGCAAATCGATTGCTTTTTGTTTATTTATTATTTCTAGTTCTTTTTCTTTTTCTTGAGTGATATCTCTAGCTATTGTAACTGCTCGAAAAGCATGACCAGATGCGTCATACTGAATATTCATAATATCCTCACGCCACATGTATTCACCATTTTTTTTCCGGCACCTAAACACATATTTTGTTGAAGATATTTTTTTATTTGCAGCACCATAAATACAATCTATAACTCTTTTTTTATCATCCGGATGAGTTAGTTCGAACATATCAATACTATGACTATTTCTTTTTTCTTCCTCAGATAAATCAATCATTTTTAAATAAGTAGCTGATGCAAAAACTAAAACATTATTTTCTATAATATAAATTCCGTCAGAAATATTTTCTGATATAAATTTGAATCTATCCTCTCCGTCTAATAATTTTTTTTCAGCTATTCTTTTCTTATTTTCTTCAAGAAGTAACATAAAAAAATCTATTACCGATTGTGCAAATAAAATATCATTTTCTGACCATTCTTTGTTACTTGTGTGTTCGCAACATAAAATTCCTGTAAGTTTTCCATTTTCCCAAATAGGTAAATTGAGTATACTTTTTATATTTAATGGGATAAGATACGCGACTGCCAAATCTTTAGTTAAACTATTCTGTTGTGCATCATTAGCGATTATACTTACTCCTTTTTGAACTGCATCAAAATAATTTGGTATGTCAGATTTCAACAAATCAGGTTGTTTTATAAATGATTCGCTTTTAGAATCATATAAAATTTTAGATTTTAATTTATCCTTTTCAAACCCCCAAATACTTGCTCTAGATATATTTAACCCAGAAGTAATTTCTTTCGTCATTACTTTATGTGAATTTTCGAAAGAATCAAAATTCAAAAAAGACGATTTGTATAATTTTAGTAATATTTCGAATTGTTGAATAGAAAAATTGTTACTCATATTCAAAAAGGATAATTTATAAATTTAAATATCTATGACTAATATACTACATTTTAAATTAAAAATATCTTTTTTCCGACGAAGTACACTTATTTATTGATGAATATTAAGTTTAAAGAATACCTTTGCACAAAATAAAATAAAATGGCATCATTCGAGCAGTTTAATCTTCCTAAATCGGTACAAAAAGCATTAAACGAATTACAGTTAACAACACCAACACCTATTCAGGAAAAATCTTTTTCTGTAATCATGTCTGGTCGTGATATGATGGGAATTGCACAAACTGGAACGGGTAAAACTTTTGCCTATCTTTTGCCTTTATTAAAACAATATACATTTACGAATACTAATACACCTAAAATTGTAATTCTTGTTCCAACTCGTGAATTAGTTGTTCAAGTAGTAGAAGAAGTTGAAAAATTAACGAAATATATGTCCGTTTCAACATTAGGAATATATGGTGGTGTAAACATAAATACACAAAAAAAACAAGTTTACGAAGGTGTCGATATTTTAGTTGGAACACCTGGACGCGTAATGGATTTAGCACTTGATGCAGTAATTCGTTTCGATGACACACAAAAATTAGTTATTGATGAATTTGACGAAATGCTAAATCTTGGTTTCCGAGTTCAAATTACTTCGATTCTTGCAATGTTGAGAACCAAACGCCAAAACATATTATTTTCAGCCACAATGACTGATGAAGTTGATGCCATCTTGAACGATTATTTCGATTTTCCAGAAGAAGTTTCGCTTGCCATGTCTGGAACTCCTTTAGAAAAAATACAACAACTGTCTTATAATGTTCCTAATTTTAATACCAAAGTTAACTTACTAAAACATTTACTGCACACAAATGAGGAAATGTCACGTATTTTAGTTTTTGTAAACAATAAGAAAATTGCCGACATGCTTCACGAAAGAATCGAGGCAGATTTTCCAGACCAGTTTGGCGTAATTCACTCTAATAAATCTCAAAATTATCGTTTAACTACGATGGCAACTTTCCAAGAAGGCGACTTGCGAGGTTTAATTACCACCGATATTATGGCTCGTGGTCTAGACATTTCGAACATTACACACGTTATAAACTTTGAAGCACCTGAGCTTCCAGAGCAATATATTCACCGTATTGGTCGTACTGGTCGTGCTGATGCAAGCGGAATCGCTATAAGTTTTATTGCACCTCGTGAAGAAGAAATAAAATTTGGAGCAGAGGTTTTGATGGGCAAAGAAATTGCAATTCTAGATTTACCAGAAGAAGTAGAAATTTCTAAACTACTTATTGGTCCAGAAAAAGAGAAAGAAGTCGTGAAGTTTTTACTTAAAAAAGTGAAACTAGAAGGTGGCGCTTCTCATCACGAAAAATCAGAGAAAAACAAAAAAGTAAATTTAGGTGGACCATCTAAAACCAAGAAAAAAACAGGAACTTCTGTTAATAGAAATATTTTAAAAACTAGAGCAGCAAAGAAGAAGAAAAAATAATTATCTTTGAAAAACCATTCGAACTAAATGCAATTCAAACATCCAGAAATTCTCTATTTCCTTTTCTTATTGGTTATTCCAATTCTGGTACATTTATTCCAATTAAGACGTTTTAAAAAAGAGTATTTTACCAATGTAAAATTCCTTAAAGAACTCTCTATTCAAACCCGAAAAAGTTCAAAAATAAAGAAATGGTTATTGTTAGCCACACGATTATTGCTACTTACTTTTCTGATTTTTGCTTTTGCTCAACCTTTTTTTAAAGCGAAAGACAGCGAAAACACCAACAACGAATTATTTGTTGTTTTAGATAATTCTTATAGTATGCAAGCCAAAGGTCAAAAAGGCGAATTGCTAAAACGTGCTGTGCAAGATTTATTAGAATTTGCGCCTCAAAACAGTAATTTTTCAATCATTACTAATGATGAAAATTATTGGAACACCAATATAAATGCGATTGAAAAAGATTTACAAAACATAAAATATAGCGCCATTCCGTTTTCTTTAGAAACGGCTTTAACCAAAATAAAATCTAGAAAAACTTTTGTAAACAAAGATATTGTTGTCATTACCGATGCAATTGGAATGAATAAAAATCATTTAAAAAGCAACGAGAAAACTTATTTTATTATTCCAGAAGCAGAACAACTAAAAAACATCGCGATAGATAGTGTTTATTTAGCCCAAACTTTAGATAATTTCTACGAAATATCAGTTCAATTTTCTTCCAATTTTGAGGAGAAAAAAACGATTCCTGTTTCAGTTTACAACCAAAAAGATTTAATTGCTAAAACAATTTTGAATCTCAAAAAAAACAAAGAAACCATCAATTTCATGATTCCAAAAGCAGATTTTAATGGTTATGTAAGTATCAATGATAATAGTTTGGCTTTCGATAATACTTTATATTTTTCTATTTCTGAACCAAAAATAACGAATGTTCTAAGTATTGGTGTAACCGAAAAAAGTGATTTTTTATCCCGAATTTATACCAAACCAGAATTTAATTATTCCAATTCACTAATTACAACTTTAGATTATAGCCAACTGAACAAACAAGATGCCATTATCTTAAACGAATTAGATAATATTCCTGTGGCGTTGCAGACTAATTTGAAATCATTTGTTGCTAAAGGAGGAAATGTCATTTTGATTCCGTCAGAAAAAAATGAAATTGCTAATTTAAATTCATTTTTAAATAATTTTGGTCAAATTCAGTTTTCAAACCTTCAAAATCAAGAAAAGAAAATCACTAAAATAAACTTTTCGAATCCGTTATTTTCAAATGTTTTTGAGAAGAAAATTACTAATTTTCAATATCCAAATACGCTACAATCATTTGTAGTAAAAAGTAATGCGTCACAAGCGATAACTTATGATGATCAAAGTGCTTTTTTAACATCCATACAAAAACAAATGGGTGCCTTATTTGTTTTTTCGGCACCCATAAATAAGACAAATAGTAATTTTCAGAATTCGCCACTAATTGTGCCTACTTTTTACAAAATGGCAATGAATACCGATAAAAATGGTGTCAAATATGGAACTATTGGCAATACCAATCCATTTCTAATTACAGCCAATACAAATACTAACGAAATTATTTCTATCAGAAATCCTTCAGAAGAATTTATACCATCACAACAAATAATGTCCGATAAAATTAAAATTTCTTGTGCAGATAATCCAACTTTAGCAGGGAATTTTGAAGTTATTCAAAGTAAAAAAAACATCGGAAATATTAGTTTTAATTTTGACAGAAAAGAAAGTAACCTGACTCTTCCAAGTGACGAAACTTTAGCCGATTTGAATGTTATTTCTAGTATCGAATCCTTTTTTGATACTATTCAAATAAGCAGAACCGATAGCCAAGTTTGGAAATGGTTTCTTATTTTTACCCTATTATTTTTACTACTTGAACTATTTATACAAAAATTTGTAAAATGAATTTAATACTCAAAGCAGCACGAATTATTGATACTAAAAACACTTTGCACAATCAAGTTGTGGATATACAAATTAGTAACGGAATTATCCAAAAAATAGCTTCAAATATTGAAAATAACGAAGATTTTGAAGAAATAAAATTAGATAATTTACACGTTTCTCAAGGTTGGTTTGATACGAGTGTTTCTCTTGGCGAACCTGGCTTTGAAGACAGAGAAACGATTGCAAACGGATTACAAGTAGCTGCAAAATATGGGTTTACAGGAATTGCATTACAACCCAACTCCTTCCCGATATTAGACAATCAATCACAAATAAATTTTGTAAAACAAAAAGCAAACGGTTTTGCAACTGAACTTTTTCCTATAGGCGCATTAACCCAGAAAAGTGAAGGAAATGATTTGGCAGAACTTTTTGATATGAAAAATTCGGGAGCGATTGCTTTTGGTGATTATAACAAGAGTTTAGACAATGCAAATTTGCTTAAATTAAGTTTACAATATACCCAAGATTTCGACGGATTAGTAATCGCATTCTCTCAAGATAATACTATAAAAGGCAAAGGAATGGTTCATGAAGGAATCGTTTCGACCATGTTGGGACTGAAAGGAATTCCGTCACTTGCAGAAGAATTAATCATTGCCAGAAATCTTTTTATCCTAGAATATACAGGCGGAAAATTACATATTCCGACTATTTCTAGTGCAAAATCTGTTGCATTAATAAAAGATGCTAAAGCCAAAGGATTACAAGTCACTTGTAGCGTTTCGGTTCATAATTTAACATTAATCGATGTAGCAATTGAAGGTTTTGATACACGTTATAAAGTTTTGCCTCCACTTAGAACCGAAGAAGATAGAAAAGCATTGATTGCAGGAATTCTAGATCATACTATTGATTGTATTACATCAGACCACAATCCTATTGATATTGAAAACAAAAAAATGGAATTTGACAAAGCAAAATACGGAACTATTGGTTTAGAAAGTGCTTTTGGAGCTTTACAAACCATATTACCAACTGAGATTATTATTGAAAAATTAATCGCTGGTAGAACTGTTTTTGGTCAAGAAGCTGTTTCAATTATTGAAGGACAAAAAGCAAATATTACCTTATTTAATCCCGAAGGAGAGTCAATCTTTAGAGAAGGAAATATCTTATCAAAATCTAAAAATTCCGCTTTTCTTGGTGTAAAAACAAAAGGAAAAATATACGGAATTTACAATCAAGAAAAATTAGTTTTAGCATAAAATGGAAGAGAAAAAAGACGGAAAAACAGCAGCCATATTGAGTTATATTATTTTAATTGGCCCACTAATTGCCTTATCTATAAATTCGGAAAATAAAAATAGTTTTGCCTCATTTCATATCCGACAAGGATTGGGAATTACTATTCTTTTTATAGGTTTGGGTTTAATAATCTCAAACTTCAACAACAGTATGATTCTCATTTCGATGTGGATATTTGTTTCCGTATTAAGCATGTATGGCATGCTAACAGCAGCAAAAGGAGAAATGAAACCTATTCCGCTTTTAGGAAATTATTTTCAGAAATGGTTAAAAAATATTTAAAACAATGACTTTACATCACCTCGTTAGAGAACCAAAAATAAAATTAGAGAAAAATCCATTACTATTATTACTTCATGGTTACGGCAGCAACGAAGAAGATTTATTCTCGTTTGCATCAGAGTTACCTGATCATTATTATGTGATTTCGGCTCGTGCTCCTTACGATTTGCAATATGGAAGTTATGCATGGTATGCTATTGATTTTGATGCTGATGAAAAGAAATTTTCAGATTTAAATCAGGCTCGAAGTTCACGAGATCTAATAGCTAATTTTATTGATGAATTGGTTGCTAATTATCCTATTGATGCTAATAATGTAACTTTAATAGGTTTTAGTCAAGGTTGCATCTTGAGTTATGCTGTGGCATTATCTTATCCTGAAAAAATACAACGAGTAGTAGCTATGAGTGGCTATTTTAATACCGAAATTGCTAAAGAAGGTTTTGAAAATAATGATTTTTCTAACCTTACATTTTTTGCTTCTCACGGTTCTGTAGATCAAGTAGTTCCTGTAGATTGGGCAAGAAAAGCTAAACCTTTATTAGATAGTTTAGGAATTGAAAACGTGTACAAAGAATATCCTATTGGTCACGGGATTTCGCCACAAAACTTTTATGATTTTAAGAGTTGGTTAGAAAAAGTTTAATCGTTAGTTTTTATGAATACTACAATTTTTATTTTACTCTAACAGCATCAGGGACTAAAACTTTATAATCTCCGCCATTTCTAATTACGTCTCGAACAATGCTCGAACTTATAAATGATGTGCTTGCGGCGGTTAGCAGGAAAATTGTTTCTATTTTAGATAATCTTCTGTTTGTATGTGCAATGGCTTTTTCGAATTCAAAATCAGCTGGATTGCGAAGACCACGAAGAATAAATGCAGCATGAAGTTTTTTGCACAAATCGATAGTTAATCCTTCGTAAGTAATGACAGAAACGGAAGGTTCTGATTTAAAAGTTTCTTCGATAAACCGTTTTCGCTCTTCTAGTGAAAACATGTATTTTTTCTCAGAATTTACCCCAATCGCAATAATAATTTCATCAAAAAGAGGAATACTTCTTTTTATAATGTCTAAATGTCCTAAGGTTAAAGGATCAAACGAACCTGGAAATATGGCTTTTCTCATTAGTTACGGTCTATTTGATAAATAAATTTTTCGCCTTTCATCAATTCTATTAATTCTTTTTTAGAATAACCCCAAACTGATTTCGAACTATAATTTTTATCAATATTAATATCATCAATTCCTGTTTCTTGATCTGTTTCCATGTTATTAGCAAGACAAAAAACACTGTCTTTTGTAACTTTTTGTACTTTCATACAAGAATAAAATCCTTCGCTTGCTTTAAAATGGTATAAATCACCCACTTTCGGGTTTTTAATAAAAAATTTTTCGTCATCATCTTGTTTGTTATTGTAATACATAACAGACATTGTGATTGTTGCGATTATAAACAATCCACTAAAAAACCATATTGGTGTTTTTACTGGATTAAAATCTTGCTCTTTCTTAAATTTCTGTTTTACAGATTCCTCAAGATTTTTAATTTCATATGTAGATTTACAACTGTTACATTCTACAACATTTATTCTTCCAATTGGAAAAATTGGTATCCAATACAAATGAGCATATTTACCAAAAACAGAATAATTCATATCTGTATTTATTGCACAATGTGGACAAGAAATATTTTTAATTTTTCCGCTTTTTAAATTTGATGATCTTGTTCCGTAAAATATCATATCTTTTTATTTTTAACTATTTCTTCCATATTCGCTTTCTACTCAAAGCCAATGCAATTTCGTTATCTAACATTTCGCTCATATTCATATTTGCATAAGCTGCTTGTTGCGGAAATATACTTTGTGGTGACAATCCTGGATTGGTATTTATTTCGATAAAATGTGGAATGCCGTTCATGATAATAAAATCGGTTCTAGAGAAACCAGACATTCCTAGCGAATCATATATTTTCTTAGCAGATTCAATAACCAATGATTCTTCTTCTTTTGAAATTCGTGCTGGCGTGATTTCTTCGGATTTACCTAAATATTTAGCTTCATAATCGAAGAAATCATTCTGAGAAAGTATTTCGGTAATACCTAAAACTTTGGTTTCGCCTTTATAATTTAAAACCCCAACCGAAACTTCTGTTCCGTTAAGATATGATTCTATCAAGATTTCGTTATCTTCTGCAAAAGCAAATTCAAGTGCTTTTTCTAATTGATCTAAAACATCAACTTTAGAAACACCTAAACTACTTCCTGACTGATTTGGTTTTACAAAAAATGGCAAACCAAGTTCTGCTTTTATTTTACTTCCATCAATAACATCTCCTTTTCGCAAATAAATCGATTTGGCTTTTGGAATATTAAATTTAGTTAAAACTGATAAAGTATCACGTTTGTTAAATGTTAATGCAGACTGGTAAAAATTACAACCTGTATAAGCAACATCCATAAGTTCCCAATAGGATTGCAAATGTCCGTCTTCGCCAGGCGTGCCATGAACAGTGTTTACAGCAACATCAAACTTTGTTGTAATATTATCTTTAGTAAAAGAGAAATCGGCTTTATTTATTGGGTATTTTTCTCCATCAATAATGACCGACCAATCGTTTGGAAGTATGTGGACTTCGAAGATATTGTACTTCGATTTGTCTAAATTATTTAAAATTAACTGTCCACTTCTTAACGAGATTACACTTTCGTCAGAATATCCTCCCATAACCACTGCTACATTCATCTAAAAAAGAATTAAATTACTTAACAAAATTATCATTTTTTTTCGAATGAAAACACTTTACAATTTTATTATCTTTGTCAAAATACATTTTTATGAGTTTCAAGAAATTTTTATTCAGTTTTACATTTATCAAGCAATTACTTATTGCAATTACCATAGTGTGTGCAACACTTTATTTGTTCATCGTTTGGATAGGTTTTACCACAAATCATGGACAAGAAATTATTGTTCCTAATTTGAGTAAACTAACCCTAGAACAAGCTGAAGACAAGCTAAGTGAGCTCGATTTAGATTACGAATTACTAGATACGGTAGATTATAATGCAGATTATCCGAAACTATCGATAGTACAACAAGATCCGAATCCGGGAGAAAAAGTAAAACAAAATAGAGTAATTTACTTAAAAATAAACTCAACAGGTTATTCGAAAGTACGTATTCCAGATTTGATTCAGAAAACTTATCGTCAAGCCGTGCCAACACTCGCAGCATTAGGACTTGAAGTAGGAGATACAAGTTATGTTCCTAATCTTGCAAAAGATATGATATTAGAAATGAAAATGAACGGGCAGCCTGTAAAAGCAGGTCAGCAAGTGCTGAAAATGACAAAAGTCGATTTGGTTCTTGGTGACGGAAAAATAGGTTTTGAAGAAGAAGAATTAAACAATTCTGAAAATGACAGTATTAAAAACGATTTAAAACAATAATGAACGAAGATATAAAGACCGACAACGACGGACTAGACGAAGAATTATTTGAACACTATAAGTTTGTTGCCACAAAAGGACAATCTATTCTTAGAATAGACAAATATTTGATGCATTTGTTAGAAAATGCAACCAGAAATAAAATACAACAAGCGGCAACATCAGGAAATATTTTTGTAAATGATATTCCCGTAAAATCAAATTATAAAGTAAAACCGTTTGATGTGGTTACGATTATGTTATCACATCCACCATTTGAGAACAGAGTAGATCCAGAAGATATTCCGTTAGATATTGTTTATGAAGATGATGCATTATTGCTTATAAACAAGCCTGCGGGATTGGTTGTTCATCCAGGTCACGGAAATTATACAGGAACATTAGTAAATGCATTGGCTTTTCACTTTCAGAATTTACCTCTAAACAGTAGCGAACGTCCAGGATTAGTACATCGTATAGACAAAGATACCACAGGACTTTTAGTTATTGCTAAAACTGAGCAAGCCATGACGCATTTGGCAAAACAATTTGAAAATAAAACTTCCGAAAGAGAATATGTTGCCATAGTTTGGGGAAATGTTCAGAAAGACGAAGGAACTATAGAAGGAAATTTGGCACGACACTTAAAAGACAGAATGCAAATGGCTGTTTTTGCCGACCCAGAAATAGGAAAACCTGCAATAACTCACTATAAAGTTTTAGAACGTTTTGGATATATTACAGTTATATCTTGTAGATTAGAAACAGGAAGAACCCATCAAATTCGTGCACATCTAAAACATATTGGGCATCCTTTATTTAATGATGAACGTTATGGTGGACATTTAATACTAAAAGGAACAACCTTTACAAAATACAAACAATTTATAGACAATTGTTTCAAAATATTACCACGCCAAGCCTTACATGCAAAGACTTTAGGTTTCGAACATCCAACCACAAAAGAATTTATGCGTTTTGATACCGAATTGCCTCAAGATATGAAAGAATGTATCGAAAAATGGCGAACTTATTCGAACACAAATACATTAAACGAAGAAGATTAATTTTTTTATATGAGTAAAAATAGCATAAGAAAAGACAAAACTTGCTTAAATTGTAAACATGTCGTAGAAAATATTTTTTGCCCAAATTGTGGACAAAAAAATGAAGATACTCGTAAAACATTTCATCATTTATTTTTACATTTCTTTGAAGATTTAACTCATTATGAAAATGCTTTTTGGAAAACAATTAGATATTTAATTTTTAACCCTGCTTTACTAACAAAAGAGTATTTATCTGGTAAACGACTTTCTTATCTAGCACCAGTCAGATTATATATATTTATCAGTTTTGTCACCTTTTTCACATTATCTCTTTTTCCAAAAGAAGATTCACATGTTATTAATGTAAAAGAGAAAAAAGAAAAGGAAGAAACTAAAGCAAATATTAAAAAATCTCTTGCTGAAATAACTCATGATAAAGAAAGTAATGATAAAAAACGAACTGCATCTAAAGAAGAATTAAAAATTATTGCGCTTCAAAAAGAGGGAAGATTAACCCAAAAAGAGGCTGATACACTTATAAATTATATAAAGAAATCTAAAGAAAAAGAAAATAGAGCTTTTTATTTTGGTAGTAAAAAATACAAATCCTTAAAACAATTAGATTCTATACAAAAATATGGTAAATCTTCTGAAAAACTACCTTCTATAAGATACTGGTTTACTAAAAAAACGATAGAAATTGGCAAAAAATATTCTATTGATGAATTAAATGAAAAATTTAAAGAATCTTTTTTTCATAATTTCCCAAAAATATTATTCATATATATGCCTATTTTTGCTTTAATTTTATGGCTTTTTCATAATAAAAAAAGATGGTATTATTTTGATCATGGAATATTTACATTACACTACTTTTCATTTTTATTACTACTATCATTAATATACACAATCATTAGTGCATTACTAGCCTTTGTCTTTGGAGAAAATAATAAATATGTAGATTTTATCTTAGGATTTTTACTGTTTACTCAATTTATTTGGGTTATAATTTATTTTTTTAAAGCACATCATAGATTTTATGAAGAAACTAGAACAATTTCATTTATAAAAAGTTTACTTATGTATTTTATAAATATGTTTTTTATATCTTTCATATTATTAATTTTTGTAGTCTTTACTTTTATAAACATTCACTAATGAAGAATAAAATCCTACTATTTGCCTTAGTATCAATTTCAATTACTGGTTGTTCTAGCAAAAAAACAATTACATCTAAAACTCCTGTAGATGTAACCAAATATATAAACTCAATTTCAGTTGAAGATTTAAGAACACACCTATATATCGTAGCTTCAAACGAAATGGAAGGAAGAGAAACCGGATCCGAAGGACAAAAAAAAGCAGGTAAATATCTCATAGAAACTTATACTAAAAATGGAATTTCATTCCCAAAAGGAGCAACTAGTTTTTATCAAAAAATACCAGCGTCATTCATGAATAATGGATACGGAGAAAAGCTACCCGATTCTGAAAATATTTGGGCCTATATAGAAGGTTCTGAGAAACCTAAAGAAGTTCTTGTTATTTCAGCACATTATGATCACATAGGAACAAAAGATGGTGAAGTTTATAATGGTGCCGACGATGATGGTTCAGGAACAGTAGCCTTATTAGAAATTGCTAAAGCTTTTCAAAAAGCAAAAAATGAAGGTCATGGTCCAAAACGTTCCATTCTTTTTCTGCATGTAACAGGAGAAGAGCATGGCTTACATGGTTCTAGATATTACACAGACAACCCCTTATTTCCATTAGCAAATACTATTACTGATATTAATATAGATATGATAGGACGTCGTGATGACTATCATAAAAGTTCTAACAATTATGTTTATATAATTGGTTCCGATTATCTTTCGACCGATTTATATAATGCTTGTGAGGAAGCCAATAAAAAATATGTGAACCTTAATTTAGACTATAAATTTAACGATCGTAGCGATCCTAATCGTTTCTATTATCGTTCAGACCACTACAATTTCGCAAAACACAATATACCATCTGTATTCCTTTTTAATGGAGTACACGAAGATTATCATAAAGCAAGTGATGAAGTAGAAAAAATTGAGTTTGACGCCCTAACAAAAAGAACACAACTCGCTTTCAGCATTGCTTGGGAACTAGCCAATGCAAAATTCAGACCAAAAGTAGATAAGTCTGGAAAATAATTTTTAATACTTTACATTATTTCCTAAACTTTAATTTGACACGAATTACCTTTGTCTGTTAGATCTTTTAGGTATAACTATATAATTTTTTAATGGCGCGTGACCTTCCCAAAAAAGGTCAGGTCGTGCTATTCGCTTATAGTCCTCGCACTTCCTTCGTCAGGCTGTGGGCTAACCG
>NZ_JBDTQE010000050.1:0-20429 GCF_039932285.1 Flavobacterium sp. | reverse complement strand
GATTTATTTCTCTTTTGACTTTTTTTGACAATAGGTATTCCGTTGCTAATCGACCTAATTTCTTAGTAATTTCACAATTTGTATATAAGTTTTGTAAATCTTTATAAGCTATAGAATACAGCTGTACATCAGTTAACGCTTCAATGTAAATATCAGTTTCTGATCGGTCATAAAATGAATCATAGGCACAATAAAAGGAACTTTTAAATGCAAAATCTATTGTGATTTCTTTATCCTTTGCCACAACATAATAGCGAACGATTCCTGTATCAATAAAGGACAAATAGTTTTCTATTTGTCCTTTTGAGATAATTAATTCGTTAGCTTTATACTTACGCGTTTTGATACAGTTTAAAAATGGAATTAATTGGTTTTCAGAAAAACCCAACCTTTCAAAATATGTTATTAATGAATGCATTTTTTGTTGGTTAAATTACCTTTAATGTTTCAAGAGTTTATGCTGTTGCGCACTAAATAAATTCAAAATATAGGTTTTACATTACTTACAAAGATAAAAAAACAAACTTTAAACGAAGACCAAAACTCGAAATAGTCTAAAAGCCTATCACGGTTGTTAATCGTCTTTTAAAGTTATATTTTTTTATCTGCCTTTGGCCTTATCTCCACGCAATGTCATAACTGTACTAGATGCTAGGGCAATAGTTTTTCCCTCTGTATTTTTAATTTCACAATTATATACCGTAATGGTTTTACCTGATTGTACCGGAAATGCAAATGCTTTTAAGGTGTCCTTCCAAACTGGGCGAAAGAAGTTGATTTTGAATTCGAGGCTTGTGAAAGTTTCCTCTCCATCAATAATTGTAGAATGTGCGGTTCCAATCGCAGCATCTGCTAATTCACATAATAATCCACCATGAACAGTACCTTGTTGGTTACCATGAATTTGATCGTCAGCATTAATTTGAACTGTTGCTTTACCTAAATCAATTTCTACTATTTCCATTTTTAAGGTTTTTGATATAGCTGTTGGGTATTTCATGCTGGTAGTTGTATCTTCGGTTAAAGTACCTACAATCATTTTTTTTATATACTCTAAAACAGGAATTTTATTCATCTTATTGGTTTATTTAATATTGCTTATAATTAATTGATTTTTAATACTTACTGATTTTGTTTTACTTTTAAATCAATAAGCAATTGTTTTATTCTTGTTTGTAAATCAACATTATTAAGTATCTCAGTGTTGACAATAGCTTTTGCCCATTCCATAAATTTGCTATCGTGAGGTACTTTTCTTCCTGTTTTTAAATTGACTGGGATGAGTTTTGACCACATAATAGCTTTTATTTGATTTTGGCCTTCGTCCATCATAATGGTTTCTACGTGAAGAAAATAATCATCTAGATTCAGTAGACTAGATTGAATTGTTACAATTTCATTGAAAACTGCTGGTCGTATGTATACAATTTCGTGACTGCCAATTACCCATGCTAAATCATTTTTGTAATATTCATTAAAGTCGAAATTGTAAAAATCTTTTAAATGGTCTTCACGTGCATTAATTAAATAGTCAAGGTATCTTGAGTTATTTAAATGACCGAACATATCACAATCTGTAAAGCGAATTTTATCTTTTGATTTTGGATTTTTTTTCATTATTTTAATTTTTATAATGTGTTATAACAAATTTTTAATTTCTTGAAAGCTTAAAGAATCATCTGCAAAATCAAATTGCCCTGTTTGTTTAATACTTTCTATTGATTCAATAAAATGGGTCATAGTATTTCGATAAAGTGAAGCTCCTAGACTTATCCTTTTTACTCCTATTTTCGATAATTCTTCAAAGTTTAAGTTAGAACCTTTGATTCCCATTAATACATTTAAAGGCTTGTCAATTGAGGTAAGTATGGATTTTATTTCTGTTCTTAAGTTAACTCCAGGTGCAAAAAGCACATCGGCACCTGCCATTTGGTAGGCTTCTAATCGTTTTATTGTATCGTTTAGATCTGGATTTCCAATAAAATAGTTGTCTGCACGTGCTGTTAACATAAAAGGAAAATTTAGAGTTTTAGCTGCCTCGGATGCTGCTTTTATTCTTTCTACAGCCAATTCAAAAGGATAACTTTTGTTTAAATGTGTGTCTTCGATTGAAGCTCCAACTATTCCTGTTTCAGCTGCTCTAATTATTGTGTTATAAATATTTTCTGATTTATCAAAAAAGCCATTCCCTAAATCTGCAGTAACTGGTAAATTAGTTGATTCCGAAATCTTTTTTAAATGAATCATTACTTCTTCTAAAGACAATTCATTATCATTCGTACCTTCGGATAATGACAAAGCTGCACTTGAAGTAGCTAAAGCTTTAAATCCAAAATGAGCTAAAATTTTTGCAGAAGCAACATCCCAAGGATTTGGTATTATAAAAGTAGATTTATCATCATGCAGTTTTTTAAATTGTACTGCTTTTTCGTATTGGCTTTTCAAAATTTATACTTTTTAATGTTTTTATTATTAGTTAAAAACTAGTTATAAATGTAATTTGGATTATAATTTTAAGGATAAATCACTTTCTAATTTTATGAAATGAATTTCACCTGTCATCATTGCAGGAACAATTAATTGGTCATTTACAATTATAAAATCTGCTGGACCAGCAATAAGCTCAGACTTATTAATTGTTGTAACTCTGTTAGATCCATATATTCCAATTCCTTGAATGATTCCTTTTTTTTCAATAGCGACCCAATTGCTTACATATAAAACATCTTTACTTATAAATATCCCGTCATAATATCCTTGTAGGTTAGTTATACGAGTGAATGAATTATCTTTTAAGTTTATATATCCAATAATCCCATTGGGTTTATTATCACTACCAAATCCGTTAACATAAATTCTACTTGCCTTTTTGTAGCAAAACAGTCCGTTTATTCCAGAAATAGTAATGTCTGTTTTGATTTCTGAATAGGTTTTGTCCACCAAATTGACTTTAAATAATTTGTTCTTGTCAGTGGCTGAAACATATAAAGTTTTATTATCCCAGACTGCTATGTCATTTAAAAAAGAGGTGTCTTTACTAAAATCAATTTCGTATAATTTAACTCCAGTTTTTAAATCGATTGCAAGAATTCTATCCACATCATTAACATATAAAATTCCTTTATTTATTGCTAATCCTTTTGGTGCATCTAATTTTTCTTTTACAAAATTTGCATCAACTATTTGCCTTTTTTTATCGAGTTTAATTATTTTGCCATCACCATCTTTAGCCGTTGGATTTAATTCTTTACCGATATCAGCTGCGTAAATGAATTTACCATCACTAGCCACACTTTCAACGTGGTTAAAACCTGAAATTATTTTTGTTTTTTGAGCATAGTTATTACTTGCTATGAATAGACAAAATGCTATTCCAATTTTTGTTATACTTTTCATTGTCGTTAATTATTTATTAAACAAAATCATTCTCTTTTTCACCCGAAATCAAATCTTGATACAATTCATAAGCGCTTCTTTCGACCCAACATTCGGAAAGTCTATTTTCTCTAATTGTCCAGATATCAATTCCAGTAAACGATATCAACTCGTTATCAGGTTTAAGTCCGAATAGTCCATTATTTCTACCTGAACAAATCCAACGTGATACCACTTTGTTTTCATTTTCATTAAAGAAAATATCTACACTTTCGTTTTTTGCATCTAGTAGTTGTTTTTGAAATTCACCAACCCATTTTTGAAATTCGTTTCTTCATTTTACTGCTTTTCCGGCTGTTGTAATGCAATAATCTTCAGTCATTAATTCATCAATTGCATCCAATTCGTGTGTACTATTCCAAACACGGTTGGAAAATTCTAGAACAAGTTTTTCTGGAATAGGAGTTAAGTTACTTTTCGGATTATTATTCATATTTAATTTTTTAAGGTTTTATATTCTTTGATTAATTGGGTTAATGCACTATCAAAATAGCGTGTTTGTACTTGAAAAATTTTAGCTTCCTCAATAACATAATTGACTAACGAATTAATTTCTGTAGGTTTGTTTTTCTCTAAATCGAGTTGGAATGAAGACTTTACATTGCCTTTGAAATTACTTAATAGATTTATATTATTTAGGACCGCATTATCATCTATAGCTATATTTTTTGCTTTTGCCAATTGCATTAATTCGCTGATTAGATTAATGAAAAGGTATTCCGATTTTGTGCTTTCTAGTATTTCAGAAAATGTTATTTGGAATAGAGCCGTGACAATAGCTGCTGGAGAAACGAACATAAATTTCTTCCACAAAACAGATTTTATATTCGTAGTGTATATTGTATCGATACCAGCATTGTTGAATATTTTAGCGATTTCTTCGCCTTTATTATTGAATTGTGCTTCGGTTCCAAAAAAAAGTTTTGCTGGACCACTAACGTGTTCTATTTTTCCGGGTTTAATTATATTTGAAGCTATGTAAATACTTCCTTCCATAAGCATTGCACCATTTGGTAAATAAGGTGTTATTGTTTCTTTACCATTCACTGTGTTTTGTATTGATAGAACAGTTGAGGTTGGCGAAAGGTTATCTGTATATTTTTCTAGTACATCAGTTACAGAAAAGTTTTTGGTACAAATAATAAGTATATCAATTACACCGATTTCTAAAGGTTCATCAGAAGTTAAGGTTGGTACACATTTATATGAAATGTCTTTTGAAAGCAATTTTAATCCATTTTTGTTAATTGCCTCAGCCATTTCTCCTCTTGTAATAAATATTATTTCAATATTTTCAATCTTCGAATAGTGATTTGCTAATTTTCCACCAATGTATCCACCAATACCTCCTATACCTGCAATTGCAATTCTTGTTTTTTTAGTTTCTATCATTTTTTTAAAATTTTATTTTAGCTCCAATTGTTTCGTTTTTTTGTTTCAATTATATGTGCAAGGTGATGGTTACAATGCCATGCATAAACTGCTATGTTTTCGTCAATTCTAAAAGTCTTTCCATGTTCAGGATGAATAAAAATTCTTCCATGTTGTTCGTTTGTCAAGTTTTTTAATAAAATTGTCCACCTTTCATGTATGCCTTCTATCATTTTCAATGAAGGTTCGATAGGCATAATTTTACTGTCTAGAAGTTCAGCCCAACGTTCTTCAAAATATGGTTTTATTGTTGGCTGGTCTTCTGTCAATACAAGTTTTAAACTAGTTAAACTGTTCATATGACTGTCTGCACAATGATGAACAACTTGCCTTATTGTCCATCCATTAGGTCTGTATTGTGTGTCAAGTTGTTCATTAGTCAAATACATAACTTCCTTTAAAAGTCTTTTTGGAAAAGTTGAAACTTCAGAAATCCATTTATTTAAAATTTCTTGTGTTATTTCACTAGGTTTTTCAAACTGACCTATCGGATATTTTAATTGCTCTATTGTCATAAAGTTATTTTGTTTCTGTATCGTCTCCATTTAATCCGGTTATTAACTCCGCAATTCTAGCCAAATGATGGTCGTCGTGTTCTGCAACAAATAAGAAAAGATCTATCGTTCTCATTGGTGTTTTTAATCTGGGATGTAGAGCAGATTTGAAAATAGTTTCTTCATTTATAGATTGAAGTGTTTTAATGGTTTGTTCTCTTATTTTTCTGAATTCTGATAGAAGTTCTTGTAATGGTTTATCATTGTGATTGGCTAAATCCGTTTTGGAGTTCTGTAAATCTGTAGCACGTAATTCAATTTGGTCGTTTATAATATCAATGAGTCTTCCTTGCCACAATGGTTCAAGGTCGATTAAATGCCCAATATTTTCTTTTATTGACCACGTATCATCTAGAGAAAATGTCAAGATATTCTCTGATGTACCTATGACTTTTTCTTCCAAACGTATTGGAGTTCCTGAAAGTCGTTCTAAAATTGATGGAAAAATATTTTGGCTGTTTTCAAAATTAAAACTTCTATCAAACCATTTTTCTTGTTTCATTTTGTGTTTTTTTAATTGATTACAATTTCATTTCTAGTAGTGCAACATTAAGATTTCGATGTTGAGCTGGTAGTTCAGTTGTGTTAGGCGTTATATAATTTTCTAAATGTTTAAAACCATAGCTTTTGTAGTATTCTATAATGTTCTTATTTTCTGCCCAAGTATCCATTCTTATGTACTTTAGTCCAGTACTTCTTGCTAATTTAGTAATCCAGTTTAGTATTTTCTCAAACTGTTTTTGTCCTTTGAATTGAGGATTGACAACTATTCTGTGTAAATACACTGCATCACTATTTTCCATTTCTCTCCAAATTAAAATGTCACTAAAACAGATACTAAAAATGCATAAAACATTATTTTTACTTACAATTTTAAATTGAAGTTTATCATTTATATCCTCATTGATAAAGTTTTTATCATAAGTAGTCCAACCTACATAATTATTCTTTTTTATATAATCAATAGCATCTTCAAAAAGACTATATATGAATTTTATATCCTCAATTGAGGTATTTTTAATCTGATAGTTTTCTGTTCCATCTAAGTTCATCTTATTCCATTTTTTTAATTGTTTCATGATGATGTTGTACATGATAAATAGTAAAATAGAGTATTTCTCGCACTGTAATTTTTCCTAAAAATGGATGAGGACAATTATACAGATCTAACTCATCTTCAGTCCAACTTTCTAAATTTGACATAAAAACATCAAGCCTTTTTTTTCCATTCTCAACCAATTCTTCAATACCAATCTCTAAATTTATTTTTGGAACAAAGTCATCAGTTGCTTTTACTCCATTTTCGAAAGCGTTTCTATACACTTTAAACATTGTTTCATAATTTGTCGATTTTCTTTCCGAAAATCCATAATTAGATTCAATATTTGATTTAGGAAGTGCTAGGTAATTTCCCATTCGTGTTAGTCCAATATTAATATGTTCGACGTTTTGAGAAACGGACCATTTACCAACTATTGAAATTTGCGGATTTGATAATTTACCTGCTGTATCCCAGAAAAATGAGTGCGATTTATATATATTGGCAATAATTTCAGTTTTATTCATCATTACTATCTTTTAGGAATTCATCTGTAAAATGTTGTTTGTGTTTTTCTTTAGAAAATTTTCCATCATTATATGAGTTCGATTTTCCTCTCGGAATTGAAAGTGAAATCCAATTTTCATTACATATCATTTTACCAATAAAAACCATTTGCCCAACGTGATAGGGATAATGTGCAAGCTGTCTATTGATTGCTTCTAAGACGGTATGACCTTCGTTTCTTATATAGATAATTCGATTTAAATCTTCAGTGTTTAATAGATTTAATGCATTAAAAAAACACTTCCAACCTTCTTCCCACATTTCAATAAGTGTCGCTTTTGAATTTATATTATTTTCAAATTCTGCATCACGATTTCTCCATTCCTTTTCACCATCTGTATTTAAGAAGTCTGTCCATCGTGATAGCATATTTCCATATAAGTGTTTCACTATAATTGCAATACTATTACTTTCGTCATTGTATTGCCAAAATAGCTTATCATCAGGTAATTGGTTAATTGTTTTATCTCCTAACATTTTGTAATATTCAAATTGTTTTCTGATACTTTCTAAATAAGTTGTGTTCATAGTTTTTATATTTTAAAGATTAATATTTTCAATAACAATTGCAGATGCACCGCCACCGCCATTGCAAATAGAAGCCACTCCATATTTGCCACCTTCTTGCTTTAAAACAGAAATTAAAGTGCAAATAATTCTAGCCCCAGATGTGCCTAACGGATGTCCCATTGCTACTGCACCACCATATAAATTAATTTTATCACTCTCTAATTCTAGAATTTTTTGGTTTGCAAGTACAACAGATGCATAGGCTTCATTGATTTCAAAAAAATCTATATCCTTTATTGAAAGGTTAGCTTGTTTTAATGCTTTATTAATTGCAATAGATGGGGTAGTGGTAAACCATTCAGGTGCTTGTGCTGAATCGGCATAAGCAATAATTTTTGCGATTGGTTTTAAATTATATTTTTCAACTGCTTCTTTTGATGCTAATAGAAGAGCCGCCGCACTGTCATTTAAATTACTTGCATTAGCAGCCGTTATTGTTCCATTTTTGATAAAAACAGGATTTAGTTTGGAAACCTTTTCTGGTACTACTTTAAAAATGTCTTCGTCATTATCAATAATTATTTCGCCTGATTTCTGAATTATTTTTATAGGTATAATTTCATTTTTGAATTTGCCTTCGTTTGTTGCTTTTTGCGCTTTTGCATAAGATGATAAAGCATATTCATCTTGTTGTTCTCGAGTTAATTCATATTTATCAACACACATTTCTGCCGCATTTCCCATATGAAAATTGTGATAAACATCTGTTAAACCATCTTTTAACAAACCATCAATAGAAGTTGTATCGCCAAATTTAACTGGCTTGCGAAGTACATTATAATGAGGAACATTGCTCATACTTTCCATTCCTCCAGTAATTACTAAATCTTCTAGACCTAATTGTATTTGCTGTGCTCCAAGAATAGTTGCTTTCATACCAGCTGCACAAACTTTATTCACCGTTGTACAGTCCGTATTCACTGAAATACCTGCAAATATTGACGCTTGTCTTGCTGGCGACTGACCAAGATTTGCTGATAACACATTGCCCATATAAACGGAACAAATAGTATTGGGATCTAATCCCACAGATTGATAGGTTTCTTTGATTGCAATTGCTCCTAATTGTGTTGCTGAAAATCCCGATAGATTTCCTAAAAAACCACCAATTGGTGTTCTTTTTGCGGATATTATAAATACCTCTTTCATTAAATTACATTTATTAATATACCAATTGGTATATTTTATTTTAAATTTTTTTACACTTTAAGATTTTTAATCATTTTTTCTAGATAATCCATTGTAACTTCCAAAACTTCTGAATTTCCTGTAACTTTTGCTTGCATTACTGCACCTTCAATTAGAGACATTAAAATAAAAGAAAATTCATTCGCATTTGTAGTTGCATTAATTTCATTACATTCAATACCCGTATTAATTGACTTTTCTATTGCTTTTTTCCAAAAAGACAATGCTTTTATAGCTTTAGCTCTTAATAATGGATGAGTATCATCCGCTTCTGTTGAAGTATTTAAAATAGGGCATCCTGCTTTAAGTATAGGTAGTTCTAAAAATACCCGATATGTTTCAGGATATACTAAAAGTCTATCAATCATGTTTGGACGAACTTCAATTTGTTTTCTTAAATATGATACAATTAAGCTATAGTTGTAATCAAAAACTTCTAGTGCTACTTCATCTTTATTCTCAAAATTACCATAGATACTACCTTTAGTTAAACCAGTTGCTTCCGTAATATCGTGCATAGAAGTACCTACATATCCTTTCGCATTAAATATAGGTGCGGTTTTTTCAATTATAAATTGTTTGGTTCTTTCTGCTTTAGACTTTATCATTGTCAAATAGTATTAAATTGATACAAATATAATTAAAATATACCAAATGGTATTATTTTGATTAAATAAATTTACTTATTAGATATTTTTTGTGATAAAGTAGTATTGTTAAAATTTAATTTATCTTTCAAAATCTTCATATCTTCACTTACTTTTCTATCTAATACTTTTGCGTAATGTTGGGTTGTTCTCAAGTTTTTATGCCCAAGCATTTTGCTTACACTTTCAATCGGTACGCCATTTGTAAGTGTTACAGTCGTTGCAAAAGTATGTCGAGCAATGTGAAAGGTCAATTCTTTTTCTATTTCGCAGATGTCTGCCATTTCTTTTAGATAGGCATTCATTTTTTGGTTCGATAAAATTGGTAGTAGTCTATCTTGATCAATACATTGCTGATGATTTTTGTATTTATCAATTATCATTTGTGTAACTTGTAGGATTGGAATTTTGGAAGCAGTTTCTGTTTTTTGTCTGTGTGTTGATATCCATTTTTCACCGTCTATTCCAATTATAATATTTGATTGTGTTAAATTATAAACATCTATGTATGCAAGACCTGTAAAACATGAAAACAAAAACATATCTCTAACTAATTCTATACGCTTAATTTTAAAATTTTTATTAAGTAAAGTTTCAATTTCATCTTGTGTTAAATAAGTTCTTTCAATTTCTTTTACTTTTCCTTTATAATTTAGGAATGGATCTTTTTCAATCCATCCATTAACATAGCTTTGTTTTACTATTTTACCAAAGTTTCTAATATACTTTATTGTAGAATTGTTATTGCAGTTTTTAGTATTTCTCAAGTAAAAATGAAAGTCATTTATAAAAGAAATGTCTACCTGTTTTATAGAAATGTCATTTATTGAATATTGATATTTTAAGAATTCTTTGGTATGACTTAATGCAGTTACATATTTTTTGTAAGTGTTAACTGAGAACTCTTTTCCTATTAACTCTTTCATTCGATTGTTATGATCTTCAAAAATCACGATAAGTTTGCGCTGTCTTTCCTCAATACCTAAAAATTTATTCTTAAAGGTTTGTGCATTAATTTCTTGATTGTTATTCACCATCCATTTCTCAGTTTCATAAGCTTTGGATTGTAAAATATCCAGATAACTATTTATTAGCCTAGCTTCTTCTGAATTACCTTTTATTTTGCCTGCTGAAGCATTCCATTTTGACTTTTCTACAAACTTTGATGTACTCAATTCAATCCGAGTTCCATTGATTGTTATTCTTTGATAAATAGGTAACAAGCCATTTTTTGCTGCTTTAGAACTTTTCACGTAGAAAAGTATTGACATTTTGTGTTTCATTTTGTGGTGACTTTAAAGTTATTCAAATTAATTATTTAATCTTTACCAAACAAGATGTTCATCTTTTGAACTGCTAGCTATCATTGGCTTTGCGTTAAATTCGGTTACCCTAATTTTACTTTTTTTCGGGTAACCGATTTTAGCACCAATGGTTTGAGATTTAATAGATAATTTGAATAGCACCAAAAACAAAAAAGCCTGTAAATCATACGATTTACAGGCTTTTAGGCTGTTTTGAATTTGTTTTTGTGGAGTCGGGGAGAATCGAACTCCCGTCCAAACAAGCAACTAAAGAGCTTTCTACATGCTTATTTCTTGATTAGATTTTCGACCGTGTGCTATGCCAAGAACAGCAACACAAAGCTTAGTTTTATCAGTGTCAAAACGGATTTAAAACATTACCGTTTCTAGGTTTACTTTTACGGTTCCCCTGAACAAAACGCCATAAACCAAGGCTTTTTAGGAGAATCCAGCTTTCCTACCTAGTAGGAACTTGGCAAATCGTACTATAATTCGGATTATGCAGCTAAAGCGTAGTTATTTTCGCCGTGTAAAATTTTGAGACATTATATTTATGAGCAACACCTCAATGCTCAACATGCTTACAATTCAATTCGACTTGCTGTCAAAACCAGTCGACCCCATTTAGGTTTGCAATAGTACAAAAAATATACCAATTTTATTCTAAACTATCGTTTTTACTTTTTAATTCGAAAGGATAATTGCCAAATAAACTAGAAAGCAATTTCAATTTATAAGTACTTCTCGTGTATTTATTTGATATACAAATCAATGTCACTTTTTCATCTTTCAATTTTATATAAGCCGATGTGTTTCCGTGCCACCAACCATTATGGTAAAACATTTTTTTACCATCTTCCCATTCCAACATTCTAATTCCTAATCCATAGTTTCTAGTCCCTCTACTTTCATAACTATAACCTTTGTAAACCTCTTTTAATAATTTTTTATTTAAAAAACTAGGATTGTAAGTAGCCATGTCAAATTTGAGTAAATCTCTTGGTGTCGAATAGATGTTTTTATCTCCATAAATCCCATCGAGATAATTGTAAGCATATCTAATTTTGTTTCCTTTATAAGATTGACTAATGTTTTTGCCTCCTTTTCTATAATCGAAAACAAAAGTGTTATTCATTCTTAATGGCTCGAATATCAATTTTTTCATGGCTGTTCGATAATCCATTTTGGTAATTTTTTCGATAACCAAAGCCAAAAAAGCATAATTAGTGTTGCAATACGCAAAATGAGTATCGGTTTTATATTCTAAATCGATGTTGTTTTTATTTATAACAGGTATCAAATCTTTGTTTTGCAAAGTATCTTTCTGATTCCAAACTATTTTTTTATCAGTAAAATAACTGTAATTGCGCAATCCGCTTCTGTGATTTAGTAAAGTTCTAATGGTGATATCTGGATACGGAAAATCATCAAGAATAGTATTTACCTTTTGGTCTAAAGTTATTTTTTTTGAATCGATAAGCAAAAAAACAGCAGTAGCGGTAAGTACTTTGCTTAGCGATGCAATATGAAGTGGTGTCTGGAAAGTAATTGGTGTTTTTTCTTCAAAATTAGACATCCCACGATAATTTTCATAAATTATATGTCCATTTTTTGCCACAAGAATACCTCCTGAAAAATCGTTTGGAATATATTTTTCGGAATAAAAATTTTCAATCGTTTGCTGTAATTTTTTCTTTTCGGAAGATTTTAAATCAGGCAAATTATTTTCATAAGGTTGCATGGTATATACTGAACCAACTTTAGTTTCTTCTTTCTTTTTTAATGCTTTTTTCTTCTCATTGCATGAAAAACAGATAGTTAGAATTGCGAAAAGCAAGAGAAATTTTATATTTATTTTGAATGTCATTTTAACTTGGATATAAAACAAATATAAATAAACAAATGAGGAATCAAAATAGGTTTTTAAACAATTATTTTCATTTGTTTCAAGTTACTATTACGTTATATTTGCATCAAAATTTAAAATAATAAATGCCATTATTTTAAAAACAAAATAGCTTTACAATGAAATTTGGACTTATAAAAGAAAGAAAAAATCCACCAGACAGACGCGTTGTTTTTACACCCGAAGAATTGGTCAAATTGAAACAACAATTTCCGTTGGCTGAAATAAAAATTGAATCTTCAGATATTCGCGTTTTTGCAGACGAACAATATGCAGAATTGGGTTTCGATGTAACAACTGATGTTTCTGATTGTGAAGTACTAATTGGAGTGAAAGAAGTTCCGGTTGATGCTTTAATCCCAAATAAAAAGTATTTTTTCTTTTCTCATACGATCAAAAAACAGCCTTATAACAGAAAATTGTTAGTAGCTTGTTTAGAAAAAAATATCGAATTATATGATCATGAAACAATTGTTGATGCAAAAAATCATCGCCTAATAGGTTTTGGTCGTTATGCAGGAATTGTTGGTGCTTACAACGGAATTCGTGCTTTTGGAATCAAATTTGAATTGTTTAATTTAGCAAAAGCAGAAACATTAAAAGACAAAAATGCACTCGTAGAACGTTTGCAAAGAATGGTTTTGCCAAACATAAAAATTGTTCTTACAGGTCATGGTAAAGTTGGGCTTGGCGCCAAAGAAATGCTCGATGCTATGAAGCTTAAAGAAGTTTCTATCGAAGATTATTTGACTAAAAATTACGACAGACCCGTTTATACGCACATCGATTTAGAAGATTATAACAAACGAATAGACGGAAAACCGTTTGACAAACAAGATTTTTACGCTAACCCGGAATTATACACTTCCAATTTTGAGCGTTTTACAAAAGTATCGGATATTTTTATGGCGGGACATTTTTACGGAAATGGTGCACCTGTAATTTTATCTAGAGAAATGCTAAAAGCTCCAGACAATAAGATAAAAGTAGTTGCTGATATTTCTTGTGATGTAGATGGTCCTATTGCTTGCACATTAAAAGCATCAACTATTGCACAACCATTTTTTGGTTATTATCCGTCAGAACATAAAGAAGTCGATTTTATGCACCCAGGTGCCATTGTAGTCATGTCTGTAGATAATTTGCCTTGTGAATTGCCTAAAGATGCCAGTGAAGGTTTTGGAGAAATGTTTTTAGAGCACGTGATTCCAGCTTTTTATAATAATGACAAGGACGGAATTTTGCATAGAGCAAAAATCACCGAAAACGGCAAACTCACAGAAAGATTTGCCTATTTACAAGATTATGTAGATGGGAAATAAAATAAAAGTCTCGATTTTGTCGGGACTTTTTTATTTTGTTACTTTACTATTCACTAAAATGACTTCTTGAGATGAAAAAATTACTGTTTCTATTTTTATTTACTTCACTATTCGGATTTGCTCAAAATTCTGATGAAAATCAGTTAAAAGAGATTTACAAATCGGCATTAACCAATTCTAAATGTTATACTTGGTTAGACGATTTGTCTAATAAAATTGGTTCTAGATTATCAGGATCAGTTGGTGCACAAAAAGCGGTAGAATACACAAAAGCACAAATGGAAGAATTAGGCGGGTTCGATAAAGTATTTCTTCAAGAAGTGATGGTGCCAAAATGGGTTCGTGGCGAAAAAGAAACGGCTTATATTTTAGACAATAAAACCAAAATAAAAGTACCAGTTTGTGCGCTCGGTGGTTCGGTTGCAACACCAAAAAAAGGAATCACTGCAGAAGTTATCGAAGTACATTCTACCAAAGAATTAGAAACTTTAGGAGCTGATAAAATAAAAGGCAAAATAGTTTTTTATAATCGCCCGATGGATAATGCTCAAATAGAAAGTATGAATGCTTATTCTGGTGCAGTAGATCAGCGTTATGCAGGTGCTAAAGAAGCTTCAAAATATGGTGCTGTAGCTACAATTGTACGTTCGATGAATTTGAAGTTAGATGATTTCCCACATACAGGAGCGCAAAGTTATGGTGATATTCCCAAAACACAATATATTCCAACGGCTGCAATTAGTACTAATGGTGCAGAATTATTGAGTAAAAAATTAAAAGAAAATTCGAAACTTACTTTTTACTTAAAACAATCCTGTCAGCAAATGGAAGATGTTTTGTCTTACAATGTGATTGGAGAAATAAAAGGAAG
Organism: Flavobacterium sp.; assembly: GCF_039932285.1. Taxonomy (GTDB): domain Bacteria; phylum Bacteroidota; class Bacteroidia; order Flavobacteriales; family Flavobacteriaceae; genus Flavobacterium. The sequence continues at coordinate 5,595 of NZ_JBDTQE010000050.1, read as the reverse complement.
TGAACATCCAGAAAACATTATTGTAGTGGGTGGACATCTTGATTCTTGGGATCTTGCCGATGGTTCTCATGATGATGGAGCAGGAGTAGTGCAAAGCTTGGAAGTAGCAAATGTTTTTAAAAATATAGGTTACAAACCTAAAAATACTATTAGAGTTGTTTTGTTTATGAATGAAGAAAATGGTGGTCGCGGCGGAAAAAAATACCAAGAATTAGCCCAAATAAATAAAGAAAATCACATTTTTGCTTTAGAAAGTGATTCGGGAGGATTTTCGCCAAGAGGATTTTCTTTTGAAAGTGATGACGCTAATTTTGCTAAAATTTCCAATTGGAAAACTTTATTCGAACCTTACTTAATTCATAGTTTTACTAAAGGACATAGTGGTTCGGACATAGAACCATTAACAGGAACAAAAATTGTAAAAGCTGGTTTGCATCCAGATTCGCAACGTTATTTCGATTACCATCACGCAGCAAATGACAAGTTTGATGCTATTAATAAAAGAGAACTCGAATTAGGTGCTGCAACGATGACTTCTTTAATTTATTTGATTGATAAATATGGTGTTGAGTAAAAAGTTATTATAAAAAGAAGACCCCAAAGCATCAGTTTTGGAGTCTTTTTTTATTTAAATTTTAATTATTTTCCCCAATCAATCTTTCTAGAGAAATACATTACGGCACCTAGAATGATAAACAGTCCAATGCTTCCCACAAGTAAGGCATAATTTTCTAATTGAATTATTACATAAATAAAAGTGTATAAAGCAACTAAGGAAAGTCCTATAAATGTTGGAAATTTTCTATTTTTTAATATCGAAACGGAGTACAATACAATCATCGTTATTACGGAAGCCGAAGCGATAAGATAAGCCAACGCAAAACTAGAATGTTCAGTTATTGATATTAAAAGTGTATAAAACATGATTAATGCCAATCCTAACATCGAATATTGAAAGATATGAATGTTTATTTTACTAATAGATTGAATTAAAAAGAATACTAGAAAAGTTAAGCCAATCATTAGAAATCCATACTTTGATGCGCGTTCATTTTGTTGGTATTCATTGACGGTTTCTATTAGTTTTGCGCCAAAAGAATATTCATTCAAATTCGGAATTTTACCTGCATATTGTTGAGAAAAAGTACGATTAATGTCTAATATTCTCCAATCGGCATGAAAACCTTTTTTATTGATGATTTTTGTGGTATCATTTGCTGCAAAAGCACCTTCGTAACTTGGCGATTCCCAGTCAGAATCGATATTAACAACCGTTGTTTTTCCCACAGGAATAAACTTCACACTATTGCTACCATTATATTGCATCAAGAAATTGAAATCTATTTTCCCGTTATTAACTAATGTTTTGTAGTTGAATTGATTGGTAACAAGCGTTCCATAAATAGTATCTTCATCTTCTGGTTTCGATTCGAATGAGAAAGCTTGATTGTTTAGTTTAATTTTCAAATCACTTTTAATGCTTTTCAGATTCGTTGTCTTTACCACAATAGACGCTTTGTCCCACAATAAATCAGCTTCATTGATACCCAGTTTTTCGAAATTTGGTTTGCTAAAATAACCATCAAAATTCATGTTTGCAGTAAAAACCACATTGTTATAAATACCTCTTTTTAGCGATGTGTTTTTCTTAACGGTTGAGGTATTGTTTAGTTTTTCAGGAAAGAAATAAGCGTAGGAAATAGTTGCTTTTTTCTCGATAGTCACCACTTTTGTCTTTGGGTTTGTCACGTTATATTCCTCATACGTTTTGTAAGGAATTTGCATGATTGGACCGTAAAACAAAACATCTTTCCCCCATAGTTGTGTTACTTCATCGGTCACTTCTTGTTTTCGTTGGGAACGTTCGGAGATTAAATCTTTTACAAATTCTAAAGGAATGAGTAAAACGAGTGTTAGTAAACCTACCATCATCATTTTGGCAGTTGTAGATTGAAAAAATGAACCTTTGTTCTGATTTTCTTGTGTTTCCATGATTATTTGTTTTTAAGTGTTAAATGATATGTAATTAAATAAGAGATTAAAATTAATGAGCCAAATTCTATTGTAAATAGGATAGTTTCAATTTCAAAAAGACAATTTATAATTGAATAAAATAATTTTGATGGATTACTGATAATATCCCAACTATTAAAGCGAAGTATTCTACCGAGATAAATCCCAAAAGCACATAAGTAGCTAATTGAAATTATAAATGCATTAGAAATTCTTTTAGAATAAATTGATTTGACTAATTTGTGAATATCGTGAATGGAAAGAATACCGAAATAAAAACCAGCCATTGTAAAACTTGATAACAAAGTAAAATCGAAAATATATTGTATTAAATTGTTGTTATGGAGATGTACAAAATCGGTAATTAAATAAAATGTATTGGGTATAAATAATAGCCAAATAATTAGATAAATTAAGTTTTTAAGATTACTTCTTTTTATAGAAAAGTCAAACCTAATGTATGATGAAATAGAGTATGGAATTAAAGCTAAAAACAAGTTCCATAGTAAAAATAGTAGATATATAGAATGTGTAATTTTTACTCTTAATAATAATAAAACTATCGATAGTATTGATAAAATAAATAAGCTAGAGTTTTGCTTTTTGTTTAAAACGTAAATTGTGATTAATTTGTTCATGTTGATTTATTTTAAAAGAACTTTGAATTTCAAAGTTAAAATATAAAAAAATAGTGTTAAGTTTTTGAGATTAATTTTTCTAAAGCTTCAATGTGAGCAGTAAAATCTTTCCTACCGTCTGTAGTTGCTCTGTAACTGGTGTTTGGTTTTTTGCCAATAAATTGTTTTTCTATCATAATATAGTTTTCGGTTTCTAATGCTTTGGTATGCGAAGCCAAGTTGCCATCAGTTACACCTAAAAGTTCTTTTAGGGTTGTAAAATCGGCAGATTCATTCACCATCAGTACCGACATAATTCCCAGTCGAATGCGATGATCAAAAGCTTTGTTTATATTTTGTATGATGTTTTTCATACTATTTTCTGTCATATTTATAATACATCATCCCACCATATAAAATATGACATATTCCAAATCCCAAAACCCAAAAATGCAATCCGTAACCTGAAAATTCGACAGCTAATAATCCTAAAATAATTTCGGTAATCCCTAAGTAACGAACATCACGTAAAGTATATTTGCTTGCATTTACACAGGCCAATCCGTAAAACAATAGCGTGATAGGAGCAATTAGTCCATAATAACCGTGACGAAGTAGGAGCAAAGCAAATATTCCTCCAGTAAATAATGGAATAGCAAAATTGATTAGCAATCTTCTCGATGAAGCATTCCAAACTTTTTCATTTTGTTTTTTTGCTTTATTGACCGTCATAATATATGCAGTGACTAAGGAGGCTACTAAAACTGCAAATGCCGTTAGAACGATTAACTTAAACGTTGTGCTTTCTAAAGTTATGTAGTATCCCATGTGAGTTTCTATCAAATAACTTACAAAAAATGCTCCAACTAATGCATATATACCAGCTAAAATGCCAGACAAACCACTTAGTGAAATAAATTGTGTCGATTGTGACATCATTTGTTTGATGTCTTTAATGTCTTTTAAATAATTTTTAGATTCCATCTTAAAGTACTTTGAATTGCAAAGTAAATGATATTTTTTTATTGAACCAAATGTTTTTTCATTTATTTTTGGAATATGAAACCAACTGAGGAATATATAATTCGACAACCTGAAAAATATCAAACGATGCTATTGCATATAATTGCTGTTGTCGAAAAATTAGTTCCCGATTCTCAACTATTAATTAAATATGGAATTCCGTATTTTTATTACAAAAAGAAACCGTTTTGTTATTTAGAGTCCAATCATAAAAAAGAATTTGTAGATGTTGGATTTGCAAAAGGTTTTCAATTAAATAAAAATCAAGAATTTCTTATAGGTGAAAATAGAAATACAGTAAAATCTCTTCGATATTTTAGTTTAGAATCAATAAATAATAAGATTTTAGAATCGGTAATTGAAGAAACTATTAACCTGTATAATTGAGTGTATTAAATTAAAAAGATTTTAGTAACCCAATTGTCTAAAGTATATTGATAATAAATTTCTTCTGGAATTGGTTTGTATTGGGTTTCAAAAAAATTGAAATCAAAATCATAGTTATCATCTCGTATAACTAAAATATTGTTTGGATTATAAAAATTGTAATCAACAATATTTACATTATTGGTAATGAGTTTTTTTTGAAAAGCCATCGCTTCAAAGACTCTAAAGCTAAGCCCTGTTTGGTTTTCTCTAACAATATCTAAAACAACTTGAGTTTCAGAATATAACTGTTTTAAGTCATTTTGATTAATACGTTTTCGTCTTAATTCTAGACCTAAAATATCTTTTGAAAATATTTTTTTAAGTTTAAATAAAGTCGTCTTTTTACCAACGATTATAAATCTGAAACTAATATTTATTTTCTGGAAAGCTCTTTTTAGCAAAATTACTTTTTCTAAACGATTGTCAAATGATGCGATGTATAAAGCTTGATTTTTAATTAAAACTTTATCTGTTATTGGTTGTTTTTCAAGATAATTATAATTTGTAGTTTCCTTAAAACCATACTTTTTTACATCATCTTTATCGAACGAATAAATTTCATCAAAAACACCTTCTAAGAGATGTTCTACAGGACATCGACTTACACTATCATATAAATAGGCAATATATTTTTGGGTGTGTTTTTTTATTTTCAAATGGTAATCTAAACTAATAACTTCGGGATTTATTACTAAAATTTGATCCTGAAACCCGTTTTTTTCTAACATTTCAATAATATGTTCCTGACGTTTTTGAATTTTTGGGTTTTTACCAAGAAATATTTTGCTAAAACTATTAGCAATTCTTACACGAATATTTTTGTGCTTAAAACCACCAATTTTTATATGAAATGCATCAATTCCTTTTGCATTAAGTTTATCTACAATGTGTTTGTCATAATTCCAGTGGTCGAAACTAATAATGCAAATTTTCTGAGGCATTTGTAAAAATTATTATTGTCGTAAAGATATTAATATTATTTTTTTGAAATTAGAATATTTAAAATTTAAATTTAACCTATTTTTGTTTTTCAAAATAACTTTATGAACAAAGATTTGCTTGATATTATTAATAATTTTGATTCTTTAGGAAGTGACTTTGTGGTTGGAAAACGCAATAAGATAAAAATTATCCCTTTTAACAATATTCAACTTAATATAAAATCATTTAAAATTCCGGGTTTACTAAACGGTATTATTTATAAATTTTTTCGAAAATCGAAAGCTGAAAGATCATACAAATATGCTCAAATATTAATCGAAAATGGAATTGGAACTCCAAATCCTATTGCTTTTTATGAAAATAAATCAAGTTTTAGGCTTTTAGATAGTTATTATGTTTGTGAGCATTTAACCCCTGATTATGTTTTTAAAGAATTATTCAATCGAGAGATCGTTGATTTAGAATTGATATTAAAAAAATTTACGCATTTTACATTTACTTTACACGAAAAAGGAATAGAGTTTTTAGATCATTCTCCTGGAAATACATTGGTTAAAAAAAAGGAAGACGG
>NZ_JBDTQE010000049.1:0-21091 GCF_039932285.1 Flavobacterium sp. | reverse complement strand
AGCCGTACTTGTACTAGGTGTTATTGCACCAGTTGTTGCATTTATCGTTAATCCAGCTGTTGAGGTAAAACTTCCACCTGTATATGCATTTGTTCCTGTTAACGTTACAGTTTGTGGCGTTGCTAAACTAGTACAAAAAGGAGTTCCAGCATAGCTAATTGTTGCAGTTGGTGCATTAGTAATGGTTACCGATGTTGTAGCAGTTACAATTGCACAACCAGCAGATGCTAATGTTGAATAAGTTACAGTATAAGTTCCAGCCGTACTTGTACTAGGTGTTATTGCACCAGTTGTTGCATTTATCGTTAATCCAGCTGTTGAGGTAAAACTTCCACCTGTATATGCATTTGTTCCTGTTAACGTTACAGTTTGTGGCGTTGCTAAACTAGTACAAAAAGGAGTTCCAGCATAGCTAATTGTTGCAGTTGGTGCATTAGTAATGGTTACCGATGTTGTAGCAGTTACAATTGCACAACCAGCAGATGCTAATGTTGAATAAGTTACAGTATAAGTTCCAGCCGTACTTGTACTAGGTGTTATTGCACCAGTTGTTGCATTTATCGTTAATCCAACTGTTGATGTAAAACTTCCGCCTGTATAAGCGCCTGTACCTGTTAGTGTTACATTTTGTGGCGTTGCTAAACTAGTACAAAAAGGAGTACCTGCATAACTAATTGTTACAGTTGGTAAAGCCGTTATAGTTACCGATGTTGTAGCAGTTACTGCCGAACAACCCGCAGACGCAGGTGGAATAGTATAAGTTACAGTATAAACACCTGCAGAGCTTCCGTTTGGTGTTATTGTTCCTGTATTTAAATCAATAATAAGGGTACTTGGACTTGCGGTATATGTACCTGGTGCAAAAACTCCCGTTCCTGATAAATTTACTAATTTAGGTATTATATCTGATTCACAAAATGTACTAGGTATACTATAAGATATAGAAGCCGTAGGAGGTGTACAATTGTTAGCTATACAAGTTTGTGTGTTTGGTAAAAAACAGTTGCCCGCTGGTCCAGTAGGTGTTAATGTAATTACTACACTATCACCAGGTGTTAGACCTGTTACTGAATAAGTCAAGACATTACCAATTGCTCCAACATTTACTACAGGATTAGCATTTATCTGATAAGATACGTCGTAACCTGTTGCTCCTGTAACTGCAGTCCAATTAAATATTACCGAAGTTGTCGTACTTGTACCACAATTTACTGTTGGGGATAAAACGGGATTTATTACAACTTGTGTATCTACATGGAATGCTGGACAAGATGCAGACAAGGCTATATCATAATTTACGGTATATGTTCCTGGTGTACTAGTACTAGGAATAATTGCTCCAGTTGTTGAATTTATTGTTAATCCAGATACAGGATTAGTTGTATACGTACCACCAGCTGTGACTGTAGCTGTAACGGACTGAGGAGTAGTAATACTTGTGCAATAAGGGCTGCTAGGATAAGAAATAGTCCCTGTTGGTGCAGCAGCTACAATTAAATCAAAAAATCTTGTAGCAACGCACCCCGTTGTGTTATCTTCAACTCTAACATAAATTCTAGTTGGTGAAGATGAAGTAGAATAATTAGTCAAACTTGCAAAAGGTATACTTGGGCTACCATTATCTGCATCTAATTGAGATGTATGATATGTAATTGTATAATCTGAAGCAGGAAGTGCACCTAAAATTTGAGTGTCTTTATTTATTGAAGGAAAGATATAAGGTGCTGGTGAACTTGTACAAAGAACAATGTCTGTAGGTTGTGTTACTGCTATTGGAGCATAATATGTAAGTACCATACTATCAGTAACTTGGTAACACCCACCAGGCCTAGTGGTTTTTACAGACCAAGTTCCTGCTTGATTTACTGTAATCGTTTGCATATTATCATAGGCAGGTTGTGGTACACCTCCTAATAACCATTGAAAAGGTGCTGTACCTGTAGTAAATGGAGAAGCAAAAGCTGCTGTAATATTTATTGAAGTTCCTGAACATTCAGTACGATCTGGACCTAAAGAAATGCCGCAAACTAAATCACAGTCTGTAGAGCCATAAGTAGGCAAAATAGGAGATCTTTGTTCTAATTTTATAAATCCAGGTTGTCCACTAAAATTAGTAACTACAGCAAGATAATACTGCCCTGCAGTTGCACCTGCAATTGTTAGATGTTCTACTGGTGAGCCATCATAACTACAATCTACTAAATTTCCTGGAGCTGGTCTAGGATAATTTCCTGGGGAAGTTGTATTATTGCCACAAGGTGGACAATTGTTTACTAAGTTTCCACAGTTTCCAGTTGCCGAAGCAAAGGGACCCCAAACTGCAAAATCGACATCAAGTTGAGTTCCTATAGGGAAACCAGCTCCGTTAAAAGCCGTATTTTGAATAATATCAAAAACTAAAAGTCCCGATTGGTCTACTTTAAAATAAAACCATTTAGGATTGGGAGAAGAACCTAAACAAGCAATAGATCCGCCAGATCCACCAGTCGAATTTTGATATATTAAGGAAGGAATTGTAGGGTCTGAACCACAAAAAGCCTCTGCAGTTGCACAAGTAGCTTGTGAATAAATATTAATGTTAAATAAACTAAAAACTAAAAATAGTATAATTTTTTTCATCTTATTTTTTATATTTTGTTACACTTATAAAATAATGGTATTGCCAATCAGAGATTTTTTCGCAATTTGTTTTGGTAACAATCACTCTCCATTTGAAGCACTTACTCATCATTTCAGTATGAATTAATTTCTTTGAACCAGTAATTCCGTTACCATCTTTATCTATGTTTAAGAAAATAACATCTTTATAGCTAACTGCTTTCTCTTTGTTGAAACAATCTAGAATAGGAACTATTTCAATTTTTATTGAAGCGTCTTTCACTTCTGAAAAATCCCAGTTTACAATAGCATATTTTTCAGCATTAGCTGTTTCTTTAGGACATTCTATGATTTCAGTTTTATAATTCACGGTACAATCTATATTTTCTTGCGAATATATAAACTGCGAAATCATTAAAAAAAACATAATTTTAAGGTAAATAAATTTCATTTCTAAATGGTTTGGTTAAAATTCGTCCGAAATTTAATAAAAATTTAAGTAATATTTAATATTTGTTTGCTCTTTTTAATAATCAAAATGAATTAATAAATTTGAATATATTACATATATTTGCATTTAATAAAGTTTTTAATTGTTTAAACCCTTATTTAATGGCTCATAACGACGATTTTCAAGACGAAATAGGAAACAATCATATTGCAACAAGCGCAAAAAATCCTGTAAGAGAGGATGCATTTCTTCTGACCGATGATCAAAAAATAGAATCTATAAAAAAAGATGTAGAAAATATTTTGCAAACCCTTGGTATTGATCTTACTGACGATAGCCTCTCAGGAACACCCAACCGTGTGGCAAAAATGTTTGTAAAAGAAATTTTTGGTGGACTAAATCCTAACAGAAAACCAAAACCATCTACTTTTGACAACAATTATAAGTATGGAGAAATGCTCGTTGAGAAGAACATTGTTGTTTACTCTACTTGCGAACATCATTTGTTACCTATTATAGGTAGAGCTCATGTTGCTTATATATCTAAAGGGACTGTTATTGGTTTATCTAAAATGAATCGAATTGTAGAATATTATTCTAAAAGACCTCAAGTTCAGGAAAGATTAACGATGCAAATTGTACAAGAATTACAAATTGCTTTAGGAACTGATGATGTAGCTTGCGTGATAGATGCCAAACACCTTTGCGTAAACTCTCGCGGAATAAAAGATATAGAAAGTAGTACTGTTACCTCTGAGTTTGGTGGAAAATTTAAGAATTTAGAAACTCGAAGAGAATTTTTAGATTACATTAAGTTGGAAACTAAATTCTAAAATAAATCGTCTTTATTAATGAAATGCCCTAGCCCTGATTGCAGTGGAAAACCTTTTTTGAGGTACGAAAAAAAGATTGAAACGAAAAGCAGGAATTAGCTCCTAAAAAAACAAACGAAATGCTATACAAAAGCAATCCCATAAAAATATACAATACGCTTTCTGGCGAAAAAGAAAACTTTACTTCTATTCATGAAGGGAATATTGGTATGTATGTTTGCGGACCAACTGTATACAGCAATGTTCATTTAGGAAACGTACGAACTTTCATGTCCTTTGATATGATTTTTAGGTATTTATTGCATCTGGGATACAAAGTTCGTTATGTACGAAATATTACCGATGCAGGTCATCTTACCGATGATGGTGATGTAAATAACGATCGATTTGTAAAGCAAACTCGACTCGAAAAATTAGAACCTATGGAAGTGGTTCAGAAATATACTGTCTATTTTCATAAAGTTTTAGATTTATTTAATTTTTTGCCACCAAGTATCGAACCTACTGCCACAGGTCATATTGTAGAACAAATAGAGCTTATTGAAAAATTAGTTGCCAATGATTTCGCTTATGTAAGCAATGGTTCTGTTTATTTTGATGTTTTAGAATACAACAAAAAAGGACTCAATTATGGCGAGCTAAACAACCGAAATGTTGAAGAATTATTAGCAAACACTAGAGATTTAGACGGCCAAAACGAAAAGAAAAACCCACAAGATTTTGCTTTATGGAAAAATGCATCTCCAGCTCACATCATGAGATGGAATTCGCCTTGGGGTGAAGGATTTCCTGGTTGGCATTTAGAATGTACTGCAATGAGTACAAAATATTTAGGCGAGTATTTTGATATTCACGGTGGCGGAATGGATTTAAAATTCCCTCACCACGAATGCGAAATTGCACAAGGAAAAGCTTGCAACGGAAGTTCGCCAGTAAAATATTGGATGCATGCCAATATGCTTACTATGAATGGGCTTCGTATGAGTAAATCTACTGGAAATTATATTTTACCAATGGAACTCATAAATGGAGAAAATGCTTTTTTCGAAAAAGCTTTTCACCCAAATATAGTACGTTTTTGTTTTCTCCAAGCACATTATCGCAGCGTTTTAGATATTTCTAACGAAGCGATGGTTGCTAGCGAAAAAGGATTTAATAGATTGATGGAAAGCATCGCCGTTTTAAACAATTTACAAGCCAAAAGCACATCAACAATTGATATTCACTCATGGAAACAAAATTGTTATGATGCAATAAATGATGATTTTAACACGCCAATACTAATTGCACAATTATTTGAAGGCGCTAGATATATCAATTTAGTTAATGATGGAAAAGAAGCCTTAACTCAAGTAGATTTAGAAGTGTTAAGGAACACTATGAACAGTTTTCTTTTTGATGTGTTAGGTATTAAAAATGAAAAAATATCCGATAATAATTCAGAAAAATTAGAAGGCGTTGTAGAAATGCTAATACAAATGCGTAAACAAGCCAGAGATAATAAGGATTTTGAGATGTCAGACCAAATTAGAGATCAATTATTCGCATTAGGAATTCAGTTGAAAGACGGAAAAGAAGGTACAACATTTTCAATATAATATTTTGAATTTAAAAAAAATTCTCATTTTCCCATTTATGTTTGTGGTTCGTTTTTACCAAATAGTAATTTCACCACTAACACCTGCAACTTGTAGGTTTACACCAACTTGTTCACATTATACTGCCGAAGCTTTACAAAAACATGGATTGTTTAAAGGCGGATATCTAGGAGCAAAAAGAATTTTAAGTTGTCATCCTTGGGGTAGAAGCGGTTACGATCCAGTTCCTTAGAATTACGAATTAAAAATTACGAATTACGAATTAAAATAGTATTTTTGATTGTTATCAATTACTACAAAAATCAATATGACACATTTTTTACAGATTGTTTGGAATCCTTCAGAAGGAATAAACATTGGTTCATTTACATTACATTTTTACAGCTTAATGTTTGTTGTAGCCTTTGTTTTAGGTTGGTTTATTATGAAACCAATTTATAAAAGAGAAAACGAACCTATCGAAAAATTAGATAGTTTACTAATATATATGGTTCTTGCTATATTAATTGGTGCACGATTGGGTGATGTTATATTTTACAATTGGAGTAGTTATTATCCAGACCATTTACTTGAAATTTTTCTTCCAATAAGAGAAAATCCAAATGCCACTTTATTTTATTTTATAAAAGGTTGGGAATTTACTGGATTTAGAGGTTTAGCAAGTCATGGAGCTGCTATTGCAGTTATCATTACCATGTATTTTTATACTACAAAAATTCTTAAAAGATCTATTTTGTGGATTCTAGACAGAGTTGTAATTCCTGTTGCTTGTGGAGCTATTTTTGTGAGATTGGGTAATTTTTTTAATTCTGAAATTTATGGACCAATAGTTTCTGGAAAACCATTTTACGGTGTTAAATTTATTCGTGAAGATGAATTTTGGATTGATAAAAATGTACGTCAAATTACACAAACAAACGATTTGAATAAGGCTTATAAATTGATAGAAACAGACCCTAATTTTGTTGAAACTTTAAATAAAATTCCGTTTAGACATCCGTCTCAATTATATGAAGCTTTTGGATACATTTTTGTTTTTGCCATTTTATTCTTTTTATATTGGAAAACTGATGCTCGCCAAAAACAAGGTTATCTTTTCGGAATGTTCCTAATCATGTTATTCACGGTAAGAATTCTAGTAGAATTTGTCAAAGAAAGTCAAGGTGGTTTCGAATCTGCCTTAGGAATATTATCTACAGGACAATGGTTAAGTATTCCGTTTATAATTGCTGGATTATTTTTTGTAATTAGATCGAGAAAAGAAGTAGTTTAGCATTTTAAATTTACCTTTTAGATTTTAAAATAAAAGCCTCTTAAAACTAATTATTTTAAGAGGCTTTTTTATTTTAGATTAAACTTTTAATGTGATTTTCTCAAGATAGTATATAAAGATAAAGCTTATTGATATAAGAGATTTATCAATAAGCTTTTTTTATGAACTAAGATTTTCTTTCAAAAGTTTTTAAAGGTTATCGTTTTAAAGCAAAATTACCTTTCATATTTCTTCCATCTTCAAACTCAATATTATACCAGTAATCTGTAGCAGGTAATTCGATACCATTATATGTTCCGTTCCAACCTTGATCTAATGGAGATATTTGTTTGATTAATTTTCCGAAGCGATCAAAAATGTAAATAATGGTTTTTGCATTAAATGTTGAACTCACACCTTGTACATTCCAATAATCGTGAATTCCATCTCCATTCGGGGTAAAATATTTAGGGATTCCTAAAACATATACCACTTTTGGAACTGTTCCGCAACCATTTAAATCTTTAACATATACTGTATGAACCCCTGCCGTAACATTAGTGAAAACATTACTTTCTTGAAATGGACCAAATTCTTCATCTAAACTATACACATAATCGCCTGTACCTGTAATATTAATAGTAACAGTATTGTTATCTACTAAATCAGTAATTGAAGGAGCCAATATTGTAGCAATATTTGAAGGAGCAACAGTTATGGTTCTCGTACGCGGGCAGCCAGGAGGAGCAGTTTTTACTTCAACTGTATAAATACCAGCTCGATTTACATTTTGTAAGGTATAGTTGGTTTCGGCGGGAACTATTGGTGTGCCATTATAACTCCAAACATAAGTGTAGCTTGTAGTTGGTGTTCCGTCATTAATACCAGCATCTAAAGTAATAGTTAATGTGGGTAAATTTGAACAAATTACTCCTGTGTCAACTAAATTAATACTAGGTAAAGGATTCACAATAAAATCAAGTGTTGTAGTTGCAAGACAATTTGTATTCAAAGGGTTTGTTACCGTTACCGTTACAGTTTGTGTAGGAGTAATAAACGGATTTGGTAGTGGTGAAATATCAACTCCGTTTGAATCAGTATATTTTACAATCATTCCTGTTTGTGCACCAAGAATCGTACTTTGATAGGTTGATGTATCAAAACCACTTTTTAAATCTGTATCTGAACCCGATGCTAAATCATCACAAGAAGGTACAATAGTTACAGGATTTGCAACTGGTTTTGCATCTACTGTAAATTGAATAGTAGTTTCATCAGTACAAGCTAATGTCGTATTGTTAGTTACAATAGCCTTTATAGTTTGTGTTGCTGTTAAGAAACTTGCTGGAAATGGGCTTACAACTGGATTCCCATTTGAATCTAACAAAGGATTTCCGCTCGAATCAAAGTAAGTTACAGTAACTGGATATGATTGATTACTTCCTATTAATGTAGTTTCTAGACTTGATGTGATGAAAGCATGATTTATAACAGTATCAGATGTATTGTCATCGCAAGCTGCAGGAAATGTCACTGCATTTGCAAATGGTAATTTTTCGACAGTTAAGAAAACACGTGCAAAGCCATAACAAGCTTGACTAATTGTACTATCTACACGTCCCCAAATTGTTTGATTGCTAGGCATATCATTTCTAAAATTTGTAATATTAGGAATAGGATTGGTTTGTGCATCTCTATCAGCTATGTTTCTATAATATTTTATATTATAATTTCCAGGAGGAAGCACATTGGTTAACAAATCTGTAGTTACACTCGAAATATCAAAAGTTGCAATTCCGTCTCGATTATCGTTTGCGGCATCTACATAATCGTCGCAACTACTAAACGATTTACTGTACGTTGTTGGTATTTGCGTTGCAATTACCTGTACGTTTATTTGTGCTGTTCTAAAGCATCCGTTTGCGTTAACAACTCTTGTCCAAACCGTAATTGCACCAGGTGAAGTAGTGTTTGTGAAAGCCAATGGATTTGGAATTAAAACAGATGTGTCAGCAGTTTGTGCGCCAGCTAAAGTCGTATAATAGGTGAATGTTTCATTAGCCCAATTTGTAGAAATTAAGTTGTTGTTAATAGTCAAATTGATCGAAGCAATTGCATCTAAATCATCATCACATTGAATAATCGTAACATCATTTACAACTGGTAAAGCATAAATAATCAGTGTCGCATCGGCAGAAATTAATCCACATGAGTTTCCTACTTTGTTTAGCTGAACTCTATATTTATAACCATCAAAAGTAAAAGGAACTGCTGTAATAGTCAGTGTGTTTGTTGTTGCTCCAGAATATGTTGCATTATTTACAATATTATTCCAAGTAACTCCATCGGTAGAAACTTGCCATTGGTAGGTATTCCCGCCATTATCAGCGAGTGTAATTGTAGCATTTTGCAGTTCGCAAGTTGGAGCAATTGTAGGCTGTGTTGTAATTACGATTGGTGCATAAGTTATGTAATTTGCATTGGGTGTTGTATAACCTACGCCACTAGATACTTGACCGTTTGGACTAATAGTTAAAGGATTGTTACCTAATATTCCATCTCCATTTGGGTCTAAAAATCCTGCTTCAATCACATCATTACATAAATCATTATCTGAATCTAGTTCGCGATAATTTTTTATTCCGTCATTGTCAGTATCAGCAATTAATTCATCTGAATCTAAAATACCATCATTGTCTGAATCTAAATCTAAATAATCTAAAACGCCATCACCATCAGTGTCTACTGGAGTAAGTCCAGGTTCGAAAGCATTGTCAAGTCCATCAAGATTAGTGTCTGTATTTGTTAATGTTACAGAAGTATTTACTTGTGCTTCAATTATATCTAAAATACCATCACCATCACTATCTGTATCTAATTGGTCAGGAATGTTATCGCCATCAGTGTCCTTATATACACAAGTGGCTACTAGTTTAAATGTAGATTTATTTCCAGCTATATTGCTAAGATTTTTATGGGTAATTTTAAAACTACTTGTTTGAAAAGATTGGAAGCTAAATGTTCCAGTTCCCGCTGCTAAAGGAATATTTCCATTTAATCTAAATCTAATTTCGAAAGAAGAATATTGTGTTACACCACTTTCGTAAATTCCGTCATAATTAGTGTCTATAAGTAACTGATTTGTTGGGTTTAAAATAGTTACTGTTTTATTTACATCGGAGTTTACAACATATTCAGCATCGGCATTAAGTAAGTCGCTTACGTTTGCTATAGTTGGGTATTCTAATCTAATATTTGTAGGTTGCGAAAAATTAACATCATATACTACGTTGTATCCTTTTCCTGCTACTACTTCTGTAATAAAACTTCCATCTGTATTTCCTAAAAAGGGAATTGGAGCAGCTGGAATTGTATTTGTTACTGTTCCTATATAAGTAATTGTACTCTGCGGAATTGTACCACTTGCTACTAGCGTATTTATAATTTGATTTCCAAATGATTCGTTACAATTTGTAATCCCATCGTTATCTAGATCAATGTCGATATTATCATTTGCTAAATCATTATCACCATTTGTAGGGCAAGAACTAACAGGAGTTTTATCGGAAACTAGAGGTGGTGTTGGACAAGTAGATATTGATGCTATTACATTATAATAGCCTGGTTGTGTTGGCAAATATTGATTTGTATTTGCTCCAGGAATAGCAACATCATTAAAATACCATTGAAAAACATCGAAAGCAGTGATACTACTTACTGCTAAATTAGCATTTGGAATACAGTTTAGCTGACCAGTTACTAGAATTTGTTGTGTTACTTCTGGTTTGAAGGTAAATCCTGAATAAAAACCGCCATAAGTGGCAGCTCCACTAGATCCAAAATAAGAAAGATATACAGATTTTGATGAAAATACAGATACATTTCCTGAAAAACCTTCAAAAGTATAAGTTTCATAACCAGTATTTCCTGTTACAGCAAAAGGCCCGTTTATTGTTATTCCAGCTGCTGTTAATGCTGCTAATGAATTATAAGAAGTTCCATTTATTATAAAGGTTAATGTCGCACCAGTTTCAGTAACAATACAAACTGTTCCTGAAAAACTATTGTCATTTCCCACTTGGTCTATAAAGGGGATATTATTTATGACTTTTGGAGTTTCACAACTTAAAGGAGGCAAAAATGACATATTTTGATTTGCCTGACTTCCAGACCCTCCAATTCCTTGATAAGCAAAAACATTTTTAGATGTTCGTACATATAAATTACCAGAAGCTGAAAACTGAGAGCCATCTAGTGCAATATATTGTCCAGCGTTTAATGTTGTTGTTGGTGTTGCACTTCCGTTAAGAAACACTTCAGTATTGTTTTCGTGTGCTACAATTAGAGGTCTTTCTATAATATCTTCTCCGTTCCCTTTTATAAAAATATATTCTTTTCCTGTTCTCTCTACTGATACAATTTGGTCGAAACCAATGTCTGAAGTATTACCTGTGTTTCCATTTGTTCCTCCAAAAGACCCACAATTTACAGCAATTGGTTTGGTAGAAGAAATAAGAGCTCCAATAAGCCCATCTTTATTTGATAAATTAGGTCCTTGAACAGCCATGATAAAACTTTCTCCACTATTTAGTATGATACTTGCTGGAGTATTTCCTGCCCCAGCATTATTTATTAAGGATACACCAGGTTTTAAATCACTAAATGAGACTACAGTATTATTTTCGGTGGCTAGTATAGAAGCAAAGGTATAGTGTCTAGAATCGGTCGTAACCCCTGTATTTATAAAAGCACCAATTCTGAATTGTGTACCTAGAGCAGCAAGACCTTTTGAGACTAATCCTCCAGCATGGTTACCTCCAGCAGCAGTAAGTCTTACAGTAACATAAACTAAATCTTCAGCCTCGACAATATATCCTTTGTTGTTTAATACGGTGTTTACTTTTACTCCGTTAGCAAGAATTTGAGTATCATCTCCATTTCCTATAAGAATGGTTTGAGGATTATCTCTACGAACAGTTCCTGTAGTTGTTACTCCACCAATAGCAGTAATTCTATAAGTTATATCGGTTATACTTGGACAAGAAATATATAAATATTGATCTAATGTTTCGTATGCTTGAGTGTTAGATAAGGGCGGAATATAATGTGTTTTACTAAATTGTGAAAAACCATTAAAACTTAAAAATAGGGCTAATAATAAAAATTTTACTTTCATAGGAAATTTTACAGAAATTCCCCAAAAGTAGTTAATTATCTTTTAAGCGTGAAATGACTTTTGACAGTTTTATTGTTAAAAAGTGTTAAAGAAAACCAATAATCAGCCGCAGGTAGCTTTTCTCCGTTATATGTTCCGTCCCAACCATTCGAATCTGAATCTATTTGCTTTAATAATTTTCCAAATCTATCAAATATATATATTATAGAATTTGGTTTGGTTTTAACGTTTTTTATAACCCAAGTATCATTTATTCCGTCGCTATTTGGGGTGAAAAATTTAGGATAATCTAAAACATAAATTACTTTTGATGGCGTTGGTAAACAACCATTTTTGTCCTTTACATAAATGGTGTATTCTCCTGCTAAAAGATTAGTAAAAACTGGACTTTCTTGATAATTTATCCCGTCTACAGAGAAAATATAATTACCACCATTGTCAGTATAGATAATAGTTATTGTATTATTATTTTCTGAGAAATCATTTATTACAGCATCTATATTTGAGGCTGGGGCAGAAGCTTGTACGACAAATGTCTTTCTTGCAGGACAATTGTTTCCATCGGTAACATCGACGTAATAGGTTCCTGCTAATGTGACATCTGTTTCAAAATCAAAATCATTTAATCCAACCCAATTATAACTAGAAAAAGTATTATCAACACTTAATGTAATAGAATTTGAAGAACATAAAAATAATGTTTCATCTCCAAAATTTGGTGGGTTAAAAGTATTAACAATCAGATTTATAGGGGTAATTCCGTAGCAATCAGGGCCGTTTATTATTCTTGCATAAATAGTTTGTGAATCTGGAGTTGTATTTGTAAACGGACTGGTTATAGCATTAGTCTGATTTACAGCATCTGTAACTGATGTATAATATTCAGTAGTTAACCCCGCTGGAACTCCAGTTAGGCTTGTTGGCAACGTTATTTTTGTAATTCCGTCAAAAGTGCCATCTTCATCACATGTTGTTATATCAGGTTGGGTAGGAACACTGTTGTTTGCAATTTGTAAGTTTATAGTTGCAGTACTTTTGCATCCAAAACTATTAGCAACTTCTGCATAAATAGTGGCTGAAGAACTAGAATATGCTGAAGGAGTTGTAATCTGAGTTCCTCCAATAGTTTGATAATAGGAAACAGTTCCTAATGTTGGGTCATTATTTCTAATTAGATTGTCTAATTTAGTTAAATTAAATATAGTAATGCCATCATTATTATCATCACATTGTACTAAAGTCTGATCGCTTAAAACAGGTAAATTGTCGAATTGAATTCTTATTTCTCCATTTGAAACACAACCACCACTTAAAGTAACTTCTACACTATATACAACCACATTGGTATTGGTGTTGTCGGTAACGTTAAATCTTGGTGTCGTAATACCTGTATCAACCCCATCTTTGAACCATTTGTAGGTGTTAATTCCAGGTTGTGTGGCATCAAATGAAACACTAGAACCTGCGCAATAAGGATTGTTGGTAGAAGTTAAATGGTTAATTCCTAAATCGGTACCACTTTGAAAACTTCCAGCTTTT
This sequence comes from Flavobacterium sp., assembly GCF_039932285.1. Taxonomy (GTDB): domain Bacteria; phylum Bacteroidota; class Bacteroidia; order Flavobacteriales; family Flavobacteriaceae; genus Flavobacterium. The sequence goes on along the minus strand of NZ_JBDTQE010000049.1, from coordinate 7,644 downwards.
AAAAATATAGCAGAATCGTATCTGTAATTTGCTTCATCGGCAATTACAAGTTTGATATGGTATGATTGACCGATTATAACATCAGCTTTTGCAGTCATAACTACGGTTTGCCCATCAAAAGTAGTAGGATAATTTGAGCCATTATAACTACCAAAATAAGTTTCATTCTGTGCCGAACATCCACCAGGAACATCAGGATGAACTGAGGTTACTTTTACAGGAGTATTCGTCCCTGGAACAATTGCTAGATTTTGGTAGGTAGGATCACCAATTTTTTTTAATAAAAATGCAAAACCATCGGAATAAGTACATTGTGCGTTGCCATGGTATTCTTCCGAAGCAAAAATATAATCAAAACTAATTTTATCTGTTAATGGAATAAAATCAAATTCTAGTAGGGTTGTATTCAGTGTGTTGTTTACGTTTAGCGCTTGATTTAAATCAGAATCTCCACCCCAAGACACACCACCGCCATCATCTGAAAGATTTCCTCCGGGTCCTTGTGCTGAAGCAGCTTTTCCTGTAGATAAAACAATTCCGTTAGTAAAAGGAAAACTAGGATTAATATTAGTAAAAGCAGCATAACTATTACTCCCATCTCCAAAATTCCCGCCTGAAACAGAAAAATTAGTTACCGATGCACAAGTCGAATTGACCAATTGCTGAACCAACTGCTGTGCAGTATAGGTATCGTCTACTTGAATATTTTGCGCAAATATATTACTTGAATAGAACAAGCTAACACTAATAATAATGATTTGGAGTCTTAATTTCATAGACTGCAAATATACTACAAATCTCGTTTTCTTAAAATTTTATAAGACATTAACATAAATATAACAGTCCAAACTAAAACAACGACGATTGTAGATAAATGAACGCTGTAATCCTTGATATCATTTACTCCGATTTGTGTACCAATATTTTTGATTACAGATAATCTCGAAAATGGTTCTACTATAAGATTTGACATAGATTCCAAAGGGAAAAATTGCGTTATTTTTTCAGCAGTACTACTATCAGGAAAAATTTTGAAAGTTAGAATTCCTTTGGCAATGCCTTCAACAATATTCCAAACGAATAAAAAACCAATAGCAAATGCAGAACGTTTTACAAAAATCCCTAGAAATAAACAGAAAGAGAAAAACCCAATCAATTTCACAAAAAAGGCTAAGATATATTCTAAATCTGAAAAAACAATTCCAAATTCTGTATAAGAAGAAAAACTATAACCAAGAATTAAACTCATTACAAAAACAAAAATGGTTGAGCATAATGCAAACAAAACAACCGTGAGGAATTTAGATAAAATAAATTCTTTTTTGCTCATTCCATCAATAAGATTTTGTTTTAATGTACCATAAATGTATTCATTTGCCATCATCGAAACAATGACTATAGCTAAGAAAAATTTTAATATTGCAGCAATGTAAGTGTTGAAATGCCAAATAAAAGGGAAGTTGAAAATTCCCATTTCGGCAAGATTTAATTTAAAAATTCCAATGTCAAATTTAATTGAAGCTATTAATGCAATGAAAGAAAGCAATACAAAGTAAGTAATTGTTAAGATACGACTTGCTTTATTTTTCCAGATTTTTTGTAATTCTATAGATAATAATCTTTTCATGGTTTTATTTTTTGACAGAGATTGTTGAAGTTTTTTTATTAATTTTTTTAAATTGACTTTATTATTGATTGGCCGTCAATTCTAAAAATTGTTCTTCTAAACTATGTTTGCGTTTTACTAAATGTTCTAGACTAATATTATTGTCAAATAAATATTTATTTAAATCTGAAGGTTCTAAATTTCCTTTTAAGTAAACCAATACTTTACCATCTTCTTCAACTATTTTTTCAACAGCTGGATGATTTGCTAATACTGATTTTAGAGTTTGATGATTGTTAGATTTCAATTCGAAAAAGCCTTCATTACTCGTCATTCCATCAACAGTTCCAGAATATAACATTTCACCTTTTCGTAAAACCAAAACGTGGGTACATACTTTTTCTACTTCATCAAGTAAATGAGAAGCCAATAGTATGGTAGTTCCTTGTGAAGCAATATGTTTTATGATATCACGAATTTGATGAATTCCTTGTGGGTCTAAACCATTGGTTGGTTCGTCTAAAATTAAAATTTCAGGGTCATTAAGTAGGGCAGAAGCAATAGCCAAACGTTGTTTCATTCCCAACGAAAAGGTACTAAACTTGCTATCTTTTCTTTCCATCAATCCTACTAATTCTAACTTTTCTTGAACTTTAGCATAATTAATATTTTTAATTTTGCATACTAATTCTAGATTTTCTTTAGCCGTCATATAAGGATAAAAGTTAGGTCGCTCGATTATGGCTCCTACTTTTTTTAATGCTTCATGCGTTTGCATTTTTCCTTCAAACCAGCTAAAATCTCCTGAAGTTTTATTTACCACGTTTAGAACAATACCTAATGTTGTTGATTTCCCTGACCCATTTGGTCCTAAAATTCCGTAAACATTACCTTTGTGGATTTCTAATGATAGATTTTTTACGGCATGAACGTATTTATTGTAAATTTTGTTGAGATTGGTAATCGTAAGTATAGTTTCCAAAACTGTTAATTTTTTGATTGATAACAGTAAGACGATGAAGTTTGAGTTTTGTTACTAAATAATTTGACAATACACTAAGAACTTGTTTTTTTAAATAATTTCTCCCTAATTAAATTTTTAATTTGTCGAATTTATAAAACGGATAACAGTATCGTTAAAAACTAAAGGTTGTTCTACATTTACTACATGTCCGCAGTGTTCGATAACAAATAATTTTGAAGATCTGTAATGGTTTTCGACTACTTTTCTAACCGATGGTAGGAACATATAATCTTCTTCCCCCATAACATAAAGAGTTGGGATATTTACTTCAACTTGTCTAAACCATTTAAGAACTGGATTTATTTCGGCAGTCAATTTAAACCAGCGAATAAACTCTTTCTGATATAATTTTTTAGCCTCATTTATAAATAACAAACGGGATTGCTTGTGATTTTTGTTTGGCATAATAACAAATGCAAAAAACTTGTATAATACCAAATAAGGAAGCACATATTTGAACATATTGCCCAAACGCATCAAAATTTGAGAACGAAAGTTCATTTTAAGAATTGCTCCACCCAAAATCATACTTTTTATACGTTCTGGATGCATTTCAGCCAGTTGTCTAATGACGATTGTTCCTAAAGAAATACCAACAAAATGCGAAGTTTCAATTTTAAGATGGTCAATAACTTCTAGAACATCGTTAGCAATAGATTTGAAAGTATATTTATTGTGAAAAGCTTTTTTTATTTGCTGATTTGAGCTTCCGTGGCCACGCAAATCCAATAATAAAACATTATAATGCTTCTGAAAATCACGAATTTGTTTAAACCATATAGAAGAACTTCCGCCAGCGCCATGCACAAATGTAACCCACTGGTTGCTGTCTTTATTTTCGTAAATTGTATAGTTTATCAATTGCTAAAAATTTAAGTAAAGGTAATAGATGAAAAATAAAAGACAAGAAATTTACGTTAAATCTTGCTATGCAAAATTTTGAAGTACTCAAAAGCCTTTAATAATCGGCTTCCGTACCAAGAAAACATTTCACCATCTACAAATACGGTTTTGGCATGATGTGTAAATCTTCCTATTTCGAAAGCATCTTCTTCTTTAAATGGAAATGGTTCCGACGAAAGAAAAACCAAATCAGGATCGCCTTCTAAACGTATTTTTTTGAGTTCTATTTCGGGATAACGTTCCCCTTTAGCATAAATGTTTTCAAAGTTATTCAGTTTTAGTAATTCATTTATAAAATTGTCTGAACCAGCTACCATATAAGGATTTTTCCAGATAAAATAAGCTGCTTTTTGAGTTGGTTTGTCTTTGATGAATTTTTTAAATTCGGTTAATGAGAAACTTAATTTATCATTTATTTTTTGTGCTTCTGTACGACAATTAAAGAGCTGACCAAAGTCTGAAATCATCTGAAAATTATCTTCAATAGTAATAATATTAGTAACCCAAACAGTGCAAATCTTCCTTAATTCTTCAACAATTTCTAAAGTATTTTCTTCTTTATTACAGATAATAATATCAGGATTTAAATCTCTAATTTTATCATAATTTACTTTTTTTGTACCCCCAATAATTTTTTTTGTCGATTTGAAATGATACGGATGTACACAAAACTTTGTGATCCCAACGATACTTTCTTCTAAACCTAAATCGTATAACAATTCAGTTTGAGAGGGAACTAAAGAAATTATTCTTTTAAGGGAAGTTTCGAAAGTATGAGAATTTCCCATTTGGTCTATAAAAATCATTTTTTTTCTTTTAGTTATTGTTTAGCTTACTAACGTATAGTTTTTGGCAAATTTAATACTATTATGCTTTGAAATATTAACTTGAAACTAAAACAATAAATCAACATATTGTAGATGATTATAAGAAAGTGTAACTATTATACATAATATTAGCAGATTTTTATTGATTCTTGGATGCTATAATCGCTCAAATTCGTGTGCTATTTTCACTTTTAAAAATCTAGGATGACGAATTATTATTCTGGATTTTTAAAAGCAAATGTTCTGATATTCTTTTTGTAAGTAAATTATTAAATAAAAATCATTATTTTTAACCATTAAATATTTAAATAAAAACTATGAAACAACTATTATTATTTTGCTTCGTTTTTGTTTTTTCAAATAGCAATTTTGCTCAAGAAACAAAAACTGAAACAAAAGCTAAAACTGAAACAAAACTAGTCCCTAAAGTTGACGATAAGACTGAAGCAATATTGGAGCCAACGACTAACTCAAAATCTACGGTACTCTCGGGGTTACCTGAAGAAAAATCATTAGAAACAGTTATTGTAAATAAAGAAGAAACTAAGTCTGAAAAAGAACTGAAATTAGATGCTGAAAAACTAAAAGAAAAAGAAGTTAAAGCTGAAAAAAAAGCAAAAAAAGAGGCAGAAAAAGCAGAAAAAGAATCTAAAAAAGAAGCCCAAAAAGAAACCGAAAAAGTAATTGCTAAGGAAGAAAAGGAAGCTCAAAGAGCTGACTTAAAGGTTAAAGCAGAAACAGAAAAAGCAAAAGCAGAAGCCGAAAAAGCAAAAGCAGAGGCAGAAAAAGCGAAAGCAGAAGTTGAAAAAGCCAAAGTAGATGTTGAAAAAGTTAAAGCTGAAACTGAAAAAACTAAAGCAGAAACTATTAGATTGAAAGCTGAAGCTGAAAAATCAAAAATTGAAGCTGAAGAAAAAGCTAAAAAAGAAAATTTAAAAGCTAAAAATGATATTAAATCTAAAAAAGAGGCTGAAGAGAAAGCTAAAAAAGAAGAAGAAAATTTAAAGGCTAAGAAGGATACTAAAGCTAAAAAAGAAGCTGAAGAGAAAGCTAAAAAGGAACAAGAAAATTCAAAAACTAAAAAGGATAGTAAGTCTAAAAAAGAACCTGAAGAGAAAGCTAAAAAAGAAGAAGGAAATCCAAAAGTTAAAAAAGAAAGCAAATCTAAAAAAGAGGCTGATTTAACAAAAGAAAAAAAGGAAGAGAAAACTTTAAATAGTAAAAAAAAACAGTAAAAAAATTAAATAAAAAACGACACTATCCTAAAAATTGTTTAATACAAAAATAATAGGGTTTGACTTTTTAATTAAAGTTGAACCCTTTTTTTAAATATAGTTAAGAACTGGTTTAGTTATTAATTCCCAATTTTGGATTGTGTCCAGTTAATCATTATCTGCCTCATTTTAGTTTGTATTTTCAATGATTCTTCCCTAGCTTTTTGAGCAAAATTTAACCCGTTAGAAGCATAAATAATTCCACGAGAAGAATTAATTAATAAACCAATAGTTGAATTCATTCCAAATTGGCAAACCTCTTGAAGATTTCCGCCTTGAGCACCAACTCCAGGAACTAATAGGAAACTATCCGGTACAATTTTTCTAATTTCGGCAAAATATTCTGCTTTGGTTGCACCCACAACGTACATTAAATTCTGACTATTTTTCCAAGTTTTTGAAGTTTTTAAAACTTGTTTATATAATTCTATTCCATTAGTTTCTAAAGTCTGAAAATCGAAAGCACCTTCGTTAGATGTTAAGGCTAACATTATCGTATGCTTGTTATTAAAAGCTAAAAATGGCTCGACCGAATCTTTTCCCATATAAGGAGCTACAGTTACGGAATCGAAATTTAAATCTTCAAAAAAAGCTTTGGCATACATGGTCGATGTATTGCCAATATCTCCGCGTTTTGCATCGGCAATGGTGAATATTTCAGGATAGTTGGAGTTAATATAATTAATTGTTTTTTGCAAAGCTTGCCAACCTTTTATACCATAAGCTTCATAAAAAGCAGTATTGGGTTTGTAGGAAACACACAAATCATGCGTAGCATCGATAATGGCTTTGTTGAATTCGAAAATAGGATCTTCAAGCTCTAGTAAATGTGGTGGAATTTTAGTTAAATCGACATCTAAACCTATGCAAAGGAATGATTTCTTGATTTTGATTTGGTCTGTAAGTTGTTGTGTAGTCATCTTGAAATTTAGTTCTGCGACAAATTTACAAACTTGAAATCAATAAACTTGGAATTTTATAACAAACCTAAAATATTGTGTAAGGCTTTTTCATTTGTATCACAATATCTTTGTATAAGACATTATAAGATAATTCAAAAAGAAAACAAATTATTAATTTTAAATTAAAGTATTATGAACACTACAGAAATGAAAGGAAAGTGGAACGAGATTAAAGGGAAATTAAAACAAGAGTATGCTGATCTAACAGATGACGATTTATTGTTGGAAGAAGGAAAAGAAGACGAAATGTTTGGAAAAATCCAAAAAAAAATTGGCAAAACAAAAGATGAAATAACAAAATGGATTGCCGAATTGTAGTTAATTCTTTTAAAAATATAATTAAACTACCTATAAAAAATGTGAATTTCTAAATTGTAGAAATTCACATTTTTTATAGATAGTTTTTATGTAAATTAGATTCCTTACTGAATGTTGCAGTGTTTACTATTACTACTATTTCTTTTAGAAAATTTCAGATTCTTTTAGTTTTTCCATGTTGTTGACTAATTGAAGTTCGTCAACAAATTTTTGAATTTTTCCATTCATAACGCCATCCATATCAAAAACATCTAAACCAATGCGGTGATCGGTTACACGTCCTTGAGAATAATTATAGGTACGAATTTTTGCAGAACGGTCACCAGAACTTACTTGTGATGTACGTTTTGTAGCATCTTCGGCTTGTTTTTTAGCTAATTCTTGCTCGTACAGACGAGAACGCAAAACACCAAAGGCTTTGTCTTTATTTTTATGTTGTGATTTCTGATCCTGACATTGTGCGACTAATCCAGTAGGAATATGTGTTAAACGAACGGCAGATTTTGTGGTATTTACCGATTGTCCTCCAGGCCCAGATGAGCAGAAAAAATCGACACGAACATCATTCATATCAATTTGCACATCAAATTCTTCTGCTTCTGGCAAAACCATAACTGTTGCTGCCGATGTGTGTACACGACCTTGTGTTTCTGTTTGTGGTACACGTTGCACACGATGTACTCCAGCTTCAAACTTCAAAGTTCCGTAAACATCTTCCCCTGTAACTTCA
>NZ_JBDTQE010000048.1:0-21851 GCF_039932285.1 Flavobacterium sp. | reverse complement strand
CCATATTCCATTTTAGGAGGATTACCCATTGAACCAAAATTAAGTGATTCAATTGTTGTGATGTCTTGTGAACATTCTTCCTCACCAATTTCAAATTTTCCTAGCTGACTTTCTTCAACTGATTTACCTGTTGGAGATAAAAATATTGTGGTGTATCCTGCTTTTTCTTCTGCTTCTGAATATACTCCAAAATAAAAACGAATCCCATCAATAGTATAGCCCTGTTGTTCTCCTTCACTCTTTATATATTCAATGTAGTTCTCTAATTCTTCGATAGAATACCATATTGCATTTGCATCTTCTTTCCCTGTAGTTTTAAATAGTAAATCGGATCTTTTAGTGTTATAGTTACTATTTAATTCCTTGGCTTTCTCAACACTGATTAACTGCTTTGGTTTAACTGCTAATTTAATTTCTTCTGATTTCATAATTAATTTGTTTTATGTTTTGACAAATCTAGTCTTATATCAGAGATACGACAAGGGGAAATACCCCCTTTTTTTACACTTAAAAAGCACATGAAAAAAACAGGTAATATGCTCTTTTGTAGTAAGTTAAGTAATTGCAATTTTACATCGAGATAAATTTTAAAAATCAAAAGATGATTTAAGTATTCTTAATCTCATAAAATATTATTAACAATTAAATTTTAAAATCATGAACAACAAAATTTTTTTAAGAGTAATAATGATAGTATTCATTATTATCGGAGGCATTATCTTTTTTATTGGAAGAAAACCTTTTCCAAAACCAGATTGTATAGTATGTGGTGATAACATCTTAAGCATATTAGGTTTTGTAGAAGTAATATTGGGAGCTATTGCATTAAATCTGCAAAGCAAAATATTTAATGCGACAAAGATTGGTCATTAATTCTTAAACAGAAGAAAATGGCAAAGAAAGCTGTTATAGTGGGCATTAATGATTATGCCCCTATAGGTATTGGAGGTCCAGATCTAAATGGTTGTGTTAATGACGCAAGAGATATGGCGAATACACTGGTTATTTGTGGATTTACTCCATCAAATGTGAGAATTCTAACCAATCAGAATGCTACAAGAGCAAATATGGTTAGTTATTTAAAATGGTTAATAAATGAGAGTGTTGCTGGCGATTCATTAGTTTTTTATTACTCAGGACATGGGACTAGAGTAGCAAACATAGGGGATGACCTTGAACTCGACGGACTCGATGAAGCTATTTGTCCACACGATTATGCATCTGCGGGAGTTTTAAGAGATGATGATTTCAAATCGATTTTCGAAACTCTTAAACCAGGAATAAACCTCGATGTAATATTTGATTGTTGCCATTCTGGTACAGGAACAAGAAAAATGAACCTTGAATTAGAAGGATTTCCTCTAAACGAATCCCCTCGTTTTATTCCTCCAATGCTTGAAGACGAATTTTACTTTAACTATTCCAAAGATTTAGAGGTAAAAAGTACTAAAAAAGCAAGTGAATCCATTATGACAACTAAAAGTTCAATTACTGTAAAAGGAATGAATCATGTCCTTTGGGCTGGTTGCAAAGACAATCAGGTTTCCATGGAAGGTGATGTAGGTGGTTTGACAAGAGGTTATTTTACTTACAATTTTTGTAAAGTTTTAAGAGCTACGAGTGGTAATATCACAAGAAAACTTTTAGATGCTCAAACTGCAAATGCGCTGTCGGTAATGGGTGCAGCTCAGACTAATCAGACTGAAAGCACGTCAGTCAAATTAAAACAAAAAATATTTATATAAAGGCGTATTCCGAAAAGCCTAAAAAGAGTAGGGAAATTTAAATCAAATAAAAATGACAACTAAAAAAAATGATGTGCCTATGTCTTCTGAGGAAGTGAAAAAAGCTAAAGAAATCAAGGCTAAAAAAAGCGTAGCTATTGATGAAAATGGGAACAAAGAAATGGAAGCAATCGGGGTAAAAGCTCTAGGGAAAGATGCAAGAGCAATAGCCGAAATCATGCCTTATTGTCCGGATCATTTAGATCTCGTTTTTACACCTAAAAATGATAAAGAAGGAGCAAAAAAAGCAAAATTTATCGATCGAGAAACATTTATGAGACCTGAAGGTAGCAAAACAATTTTTGGACCTGATCAACGAGTAGTTTATAATGCTAATGCCTACCCTTGGGGATGTGTAGGAAGAGTAGAAACGGCTCTAGGATATGGAAGTGGAGTTATGATCGGTCCAAGACACCTTCTTACATGTTGCCATATTATAGATTTTAAAACCAATGGTTCTATTGGTCCATTAAAATTTTCACCAATGTACTATAATGGACCGAACGCAACATTCGGATCGGCTAATGGAATAAAAACCTATTATAAATACAAAGTTCAAGGGCCTACCCTAGATGCTACAGAAAGTCAATATGACTATGCGGTTGTTGTTCTTGATAGAAATATAGGTACTGCCACAGGATGGATGGGAGCAAAAGCATATAGCGATTCTTGGGATGGTTTGGCTTCATGGACACACGCTGGATATCCTATGGATTTAACAGGTGCACAAAGACCTATTTATCAAAATTCGATAGCCTTAGATGGTGATTCAGCATTGCCTGACACTCATGAAAGTATGACGCATCAAGGTGATGTTTGGCCAGGACAAAGCGGAGGCCCTTTTTGGGGTTATTGGTCAGGAACTCCTTTTGTAGTTGCGGTACAAAGTGGACAAACAGCAACTAGCAATTCTGCAAGTGGTGGTTCTGATTTACTAGATTTAGTAAACAAAGCAAGAACTGAATTTCCTTAATTTATTTTTAAGTGTTATGGACGAAAAATTAATAGAAGACTTCTTTTTAAATTTTCAGAATCCTGCAAAAATAGAATTTCTCAAATCTAAATTAGGTGTTGTAAAAAAAATTGAAAATAATAAAACAAATATCAATTTAACTGACGATGCTTTTTTTGAACCAAAAGAAGAGTTTAAAAGGTATTTAGAGTATAAAGAAAAATACAATCAAGCGGAATCAAAATTAAATACTCTAAAAGAAAGAGCGCAAAAAGGAAATACAAGCGCAGTTCATGAATTAAGTGTTTCGAGTTCATTATATGAGACTTTGATTAAAGCTGCTTTAAACAGCTGGATAACCATGGGTTATAAATTTGAAATCGAAAAAATTATTAATCAATAATGATAATAGTTTAGGCGTAATCCGAAAAGCCTTAATAGAGTAGGAAACAATCAAATAAATAGTAAAATTATGCCAACAGCAGCAAACGTTCTTCCTCAAGACCTCATGAATAACATGATGGGGAAGATATTCGACATTATTACAAATGGGGACGGTACAACAGTACCAAAATCGGATGATAATTTTTTCGCTTGGTGTACTCCTGGAGTACCTTTCGAAAATGAAGATTTCGACTTTTTATCACAAGGATTGACAGGGGTTTATAAACCAAAATTAGTAAAAAATGCTGACGGAACTGAAAGTACCGAAGTACTTACCGACGATCAACGTGAAGCCGAAATGGCAAAAGATACTACAAAAATGTATCAACAAGCGGAACAATTTGCGCGTTTCGTAGATGTTGTTCCCGATGCTTCAGGGATTGATGATACTAAAGTAAGGATGAATGTTAAAAATGACGAAGGAACACTTTCTGACGTTTATGAAGAAACACTCCGTTTTAGTCAAGTAGCCAACACTGAATTATCTACTGCTGATAAAGCTAAGATTGAAAAATTCAGACAATTACTTCAAGTAGAACGCGAAAAAGAAGATTTAATCACTGGGGAAATGGTTAAGGTGATGGAAGAAAGTCCATTGGTTAAATTGTATAATGAGAAAATGCAAGCATGGATTGAAGCGGCTTTAGAGTACAATTCAGCACGTATCGATGCCTTAACAGCGTCAACTCCAAGAGCGGTTCACAACTGGGCTATCAATGCTAATGTTCTAAGAGCAAAAGTTAAATTCACATATAATGACTGGGTAAATAACGGTTACAAAAATGAATTTGAAGGTATCGCAGCAAAAATTGATCAAATGTCAGCTAGAGACTTGTCATTATTGAAAGCGCAATACAAAGATGCTTTAGAAAAATCAAGATTAACTGGTTTGGCCAGTGGAGCTGATTTCTTTTATTCAAGTTTAGCACCAGCAAATTTTGCAAAATCTAAAGGATGGACTCGTTTTACTTTTACTAATAATGACAACAGTTATTATTCTAAAAAAACAACTCAGAAATGGGGTGCTTCAGGAGGGCTTAGTTTAGGATTCTTCACTATTGGAGGTTCTGCAGGAGGATCAAAAACTGAATTTGATGCAAAATGTGACTTCAGTTCTTTTGAAATGTCTTTCGAAATCTGTCAGGTGCCAATCATTCGTCCGTGGTTCAAAAGTAATTTTTTAACATCTAAAACTTGGAGATTTGCACAAGGAAATGAAGGTTTCAAAAATAAATTCCTTTCTGATGGTAAACGTCCGCCAAGTGCAGATTCTATGATGCCAGCTTTACCAACAACGATGATTTTTATCAGAAACTTGAGCATAAAATTTGCAAATTCAAGCACAGTTTCTCACGCACTTGACTCTAAAGTTGGTGGGGGTGGAATGGTAGGTTATGGACCGTTTTTTATCGGTGGTAGCTACGAAACTGGAACAAGCGAAAGATCAAGACAACATCATGATGATAGCCAAGGAATTTATGTTGATGGACTTCAATGTATTGGTTTCAAATGTCATATGTTACCAAAATCTCCAAACCCAGACCCAGCAATTAAATCTTGGGTATAGTATTTTTCTTCAACTACCAGATGTTGTCAAGACATCTGGTAGTTTTTTATAATTTTTAAAAATAAAAATCATGAATGCTTCATTTTCAATTCTACAAAAGTTAAAAAACCAATTCTTTCAAAGTGTTTCTAATAAAAGTGATTATCATGTTGCTTTTGCTCCGTTTGCATTTACATTGTCAAATGATGATTTTTATTTTTTAAAGAATAATATTATCACTGGTGCCGATGCCAAAAAGTATCTGAAAGAACAATCTGAATTTTCTTATTTATCGAATTCAATTTTAAAAAAACCTAATATATGGACTATCGATAGCGATAATCTTCTATACAATTCCTATAAAAACATCTTAGAAAGTGCTTTGATTATTGATCCAGACGTACTTACTGCCGATGAAACCACTAAAATCGATAAAGCCAAACTCGTTCTTTTTAAAGCCGACGGAAATGATTCTGTTAAATATGTAAAATACAAATCCTATGCTTTAAAGGCTTCCGATTTAGAGAAGAAAATAATCGACCAAAATGCACTAAAAAACACACTTGATCCGTCAAACGCTAATGCTTTAGACAAGTGGAACATTGATTTTGCTAGTTTAGCAAATCAAAAAAAAGAATTGTTAATTGAATGGCAAGTTAAAGGTTTCAAAAGCGCTGTCGAATCTGCAAAATCTACTTACGATAGTATCATACTTTCTAAAAGTAGCTTTGTTGAAAAATGGACCGATGCTAGAAACATAAAATTAGCTTCCCCAAATCTTTTAACTGATGAATATGGTGTTGAGTTCTTATCCACAACCTGTATTCCAAATTCTATTTGTGATTACCAATCACCAATATGGAAAAAAATATCATTAACCAAAATAGAAATTACTCAATTGACTCAAACTTTTACTCAAGAAATTCCAGCTGAAGTACTTTTGGAATTTGGAAATCTAGAGCCTGAATTAGAATCAATAGCTTTCGAATATTGCATTATCGACATACAAAGACCTTGGTTTGATGAAAATATTATCAATAACAAACTTTGGAAATATTCAGACGAAAGTCAAAAAGTTTCTCAAGGTGATGATTCCATGACTGGAGAAATACCAGCATACCCGGTTAAAATAATTTTATCAAAAAATATAGAACTCGTTTTTACTCAGAATGCGGCTGTAAATGAGGATATAAAAAATAGATTAAAAAATGGAAGTAGATTATTTTTTGGGTCATTATTGCTAAAAACAATACCTCTTAATTTGGCCAACGAAAATATCAGTTCATACAAAGTACAACAGTTAACTACAAACGAATTGTCAGTTATCACAAAAGTGGCTGTTCAGAATTCACCTTCAACTAAAATCGACGAAAGAAGTAAGTTTAAAATGATGGAGGCAATGAACAATCAGCCTCAAAGAATGATGAGGCAAAATATTGAGTTAAAATCCGTACAGCCAATGATGGTTAGTAAAATGAGCGCTGTAAGAATTGCTAAGCCAATTGCAACCATGGATAGAGCAATTGCAACGCCAATTGTAACCCCCTTAAGAGTTAGTCGCCCAATAATTATGCGTCCAATAGATGTTGGTACGATACATATGATGCCAATTACTCCTACTCCAGCAACACCACCTCCGCCATTATCAACTACAGCAACAATAACAGGTAAGTTTTTCGATAATACAAATCAGCCTGTCTCAGTTGTTGAGGTTCAGATAATGAATAATACCAACGCTGCAACACAATCTGTTTTAACATTGGAAGACGGAACTTTTAGCATTGATAATATCGAAAAAGGAAGTTATCAGGTTAAAATAAAAAAGTCTGGATTTATTACTCAAGAAAGAAAACTGGAACTTGTTGCGGATACCAGATTGGATCTTTTATTGGAAGTTCAACCAGTTCCAACAGAAACATTTCAGGTAATGGGAGTTATATGTAAAAAACTACCAAAACTACCCAATCCAAACCCTGATAGTAGTTATATCTAATTTAAGTAAAAAAACATTATGAAAAATTGTACAAATATATTATTGATAATCTGTCTTTGTTTTTTCTCCTGCAAAAATGAAATTGAAGCTAATTCTTCAGTTAAAACTACATCTGATAATAATCAAGAAGAATTAACCTCTAATTCATTCGAAAAGGAAAAGAATACATCTGAGCCAGAAGCAACTCAAATGGATAGAGATCAAAGAATTATTGGGACTTGGAGACATACAGAAGTTATTTCAAGTGGAAGTGGCGACGCCTACCTTTCAATGACTACAGATGATTTTGTTCAATTTAAAGAGAATGGTGTCGTAGACACTTGGACTGGAGATGCAGTTGCCGGAGGTTTCGAAAGTAAATCTGATGGAAATGTTCAAGAAGGATTATGGAATACGAACGCTTTGCATACACAAGTCATATTTAAGGATCGTGATACAAAACAAGAGGTATCAGTTAATTATTTTGTAGAAAATGTTTACTTGATGTTTTCTAATGGCAATTCTAAAAAAGTCTACGAAAGAATTAATTAAAAAACAAGAACCATGAGAACTATTCAATATAACAATAAATCTCCGGAAGTTAGAACACTTTGTGAGATGCTAAATAAATTAGGTTACAATTTAATTGTATCCGATTCATTTACTAGAGAAGTAGATGCCGCTGCTAAAGATTTTCAACTAAAAAATAATCTAGTTGTAGATGGTATTATTGGAATCAAATCTTGGTCGAAACTTTTTGAACTCAACAATCAATTTTTAAGTTACAATAGTCAACTTTTATCTGAGGATGATTTAATTGATTTTGCTAATAATTTCGGATTAGAATTAGCTACTGTAAAAGCCGTAAATGAAGTAGAAAGTAGTGGTAAAGGATTTCTTTTAAGTGGCAAACCAAAAATATTATTTGAAGGACATATCTTTTGGAAAGAACTACAAAAAAGAGGAATAAATCCTCAAAATTATTACAATTCTAACACAAAAGATGTTTTGTATCCTTCCTGGACAAAGAATTATTATTTGGGTGGCGATGCAGAATATTCTCGAATGGAAAAAGCGATGGCCGTTGAAGGGTCTTCTGCTTGTAGAGAAGCCGCTTTGTCTTCTGCTTCTTGGGGTTCGTTTCAAATTATGGGATACCATGCGATCTCTCTAGGATATGGTAGTGTAGATAACTTTGTCCAAAAAATGTATATAAATGAAAAAGAACATTTATACGCTTTTGGTCAATTTTTAAAAGTAAATCACTTGATTTCTTATCTTCAAAACAAACAATGGTCCGAATTTGCTCGTATGTATAATGGAGAAGGTTACAAATCTAATAAGTATGATATAAAACTAGAAAATGCCTACAAGAAATATTTATAAGAATTAACCCAAAAGTTTATAATTATGGATTATATAATTAGCAATATGGTAAATACGTTGTCCGATAAAGTATTAAAATTTGAAAGAGTAAATAGCGACAGAGATTATTCTGGAGGTGGATGGTTCGATGAGGTTTCTCATGCCATATATTTATATTCAGATATGAGTTTTAGATATATTATAAATACATTTAGAAGCGTATCTGGAGGAGGACTTTCCTTACCATATCAAAACAAAGAAGAATATATTGGTTTATGGAAAATTACGTATGAAGATTCTAAAACGTATTTAATTCTTATTTTTGATGACGGATCTCAACAAAAATGTGAAACTCAAAATTTAGGAACAGGTTTACAAAGACTAAATGATCAAACTTGGAATAGATATTTAATAACATAAGCTGCTCTAAGACTAATTTTAGAGCAGCTTATTGTTATAATAAAAAAATTAAATTTATTAATTTCCTATCGTAATATTATAAGAATTTCCATTTATTGTAAATATTGCTAAATTATCACAGTTGCCATTACCATAATCTAAAGTTGCTGTGTGTGAGTTTCTTACAAAAGTAATTATTCCAGAAACAATAAGCGGCTTGTTAACTGAAACACAACTCATTTTTATATTCAAAGGACTAGTAATAGTACTTGTTTGCGTTACCGTGTTTGGAAAAGTAGTTGTCCAACTTCCTGTAACTTGATAAACATTATCCGTCCAGCTTGGAGTAGAAAATCCTTGAATAATTTCACTTACTCTTTGTCCAACTCTTGTGTATACATTTCCGTTAGGGAAAGTTGCAGTCATATCCATATTCATGGTCACAATTGGATGACCAGAAGTTGGAGCGCTCATTGTTATTGTAAATGTTTTTGTTCCGTCATATTTTATTAAATTATGATAGAAGTTTACAAAAGTATAAGTTATTGTATGTGAGGTAGCAGAAGGATCATAAATGAAAGTAATAACTATTTTACCGCTAACAAAATTTCCGTTTGATAATGTACAGCCAGTTGTACCAAAATCAACAGTTTTAGTAACTTGACTTCCCGGAGTTACAGTAGTGCCAAACGCTGGGACTCTTGTTATTGTGGCACAAGTAGCAAAATAACTCTCTTGCGAATTGGAGTTTTTATAAGAAAGCGTGTTAGAGTCAACATTTTCATACTGATTTTCAACAATATTAGAAACATCATCACTAGCAAGATCAATTTTTGCATTAATTCCAGCTTCTTCAGCAGTTATCGTCGAATTGTCAGTTTCTTTGTCTTTATTACAACTAATCGTTATTAGCGATAAAAGTAATCCGAATAATAAAATTTTACTTTTCATAATATATTTATTTAATGGTTTGTTAGTTAAGACATTGTTTTTTAAAAAAGGTTTAATCAAATGTAAAAAAATAATTCACACTTCAAAATTTTAATTCTTAAATACTATCTTTGAATCACTATATGGATATAACTTCACAAATAAAAAAACCAATTCTTGAAGAAATGGAACTTTTCGAAAAAAAGTTTCAACAATCTATGACTTCAAAAATTGCGTTACTTAACCGAATCACTTATTACATTGTAAACCGAAAAGGAAAACAAATGCGTCCTATGTTTGTTTTTCTTACTGCAAAAATGATTTCGAATGGAGAAGTTTTAGAACGAACTTATCGTGGTGCTTTAGTAATAGAACTTATACATACCGCCACTTTAGTACACGATGATGTGGTTGATGACAGTAATCGTCGGCGAGGTTTTTTTTCTATAAATGCACTTTGGAAGAATAAAATTGCAGTTCTTGTAGGTGATTATTTACTCTCAAAAGGATTATTACTTTCTATAGATAATGGTGATTTCGATTTACTAAAAATTATTTCGGTAGCAGTTCGAGAAATGAGCGAAGGAGAACTATTACAAATAGAAAAAGCCCGAAGGTTAGATATTACCGAAACTATTTACTACGAAATTATTCGTCAAAAAACAGCAACACTTATTGCTGCTTGTTGTGCGCTTGGTGCAAAATCGGTATCTGATGATGCCGTTCAAGTCGAAAAAATGAGAAAATTTGGCGAACTTATAGGAATGGCTTTTCAAATAAAAGATGATTTGTTTGATTATACCGAGGAAGCTATTGGAAAACCAACAGGAATAGATATCAAAGAGCAAAAAATGACTTTACCACTTATTCATGTTTTAAATAATTGTACTTCTAAAGAAAAAAGTTGGCTTATAAACTCTATAAAAAACCACAATAAAGACAAAAAAAGAGTAAAAGAAGTAATCACTTTTGTTAAAAATCAAAACGGATTGACTTATGCTGAGCAAAAAATGATTCAATTTCAGCAAGAAGCTCTTTTTTTACTTCAAGATTTTTCAGATTCAACCTATAAAGAGTCTTTAATCTTGATGGTAAATTATGTAATAGAAAGAAAAAAATAATAGACTCTTAAGAATATCAAAAATGAATTATCCAATCTCTGCAAGTAATCCACTTTTTCAATTAACTAAATCAGAAAAAAGATTACCACATTTAGTTATTGCTATTTTACTAGTTATGGCATTTTTAATTGTTGGGCAGGTAATAGGGGTTTTTGCTTCTATGCCAATAGAAACAATAATAAAAAAAGGTACAGATGTTACTTGGAAAAGCACCGAAAATCTTTTAGTAATGCTGTTTTTAGGAAATACCCCAGTCATTTTAGCGGTCTATTTATGGATGCGTTTTTATGAAAAAAGACCTTTTAAAAACTTAGGTTTCCAAATAAATAAATCAATTCCCAACTATTTTTTCGGAATTTTTATTGGAATCATTTTATTCTGTAGCGTTGTGGGATTACTCTCATTATTTAATTTTATGACATGGGAAGAAGGAAGCCCAGCCATGCAAGGAATTACCGTAATATTACCAACAACATTATTGCTTTTAGGTTTTGTAATACAAGGAGCAACCGAAGAAATTTTGTGTCGTGGTTGGCTAATGCAAATAATTGGAGCAAGATATAATGTTTGGACTGGAATTTTAGTGTCAGCATCACTTTTTGGGTTGTTACATTGTTTAAATGATAACGTTACTCCACTTTCAATAATTAATATAATAGTTGTTGGAATCTTTTTTTCATTATTTGCTCTAAGACAGGGAAGTTTGTGGGGAGCCTGCGGACTACATAGTATATGGAACTGGTTGCAAGGCAATTTTTTTGGACTTCAAGTAAGCGGAACAGAAACAGGGCCAACAATTTTGAATCTCAAAGAAATAGGTCCAGATTGGATTACTGGAGGAGCTTTTGGGCCTGAAGGAGGATTCGCCACTACAATAGTATTATGTGTTGGAATTGCTATATTATTACTTCTAAAATCTAGTTTTACAAAAGAAATTTTTACAAACGATAATTAAAATAAGCGCTTAATCGTTTTTTTGAGAATTAACTATTAGAAACACTTCAAAATTAATGGTTAGAATTATTTTAAAGAAAAAAAATAAAGCGTAAAGTATTGATTTTGTTTAAAATAAGAATTGTTTGTAAAATAATTCTACATGTCATGCAACTATTTTACGAACTTTCTCGTCTATGTAAATAGAAGTCGGTTTTACATTTTAAAGGGGTAAAATTAAAAAAATTAATATCAAATTGAGAGTAATTAGCTTACATCAGGAAGAAAAAGAATTAATCGAATTGGCTGCCGATAATAATCGGTATGCACAACAAAAAATTTATTCTAAATCTGCTGGAAAAATGTTGAGTATTTGCCGACAATATATTAAAGACATTCATCAAGCAGAAGATGTTATGATAACCGCGTTTATGAAAGTTTTTACAAATCTTAAGAATTTCGAACATAAAGGTAGTTTTGAGGGTTGGATGCGACGAATTATGGTAAACGAATGTATCTCTTATTTGAGAGTTCAGAAACAGGTTAAATTTATTGATGATTCAAAATATTTAGAAGAAAGTTTCAATAATATTGAAAGTCAATTTTCTGTCGAAGACATTCAATTTCTTATAGATTGCTTGCCAGATGGATATAAAATGGTTTTTAACTTATATGCGATTGAAGGTTACAAACATCAAGAAATAGCACAAATGTTAGGGATAAATGAAGGAACATCAAAATCGCAATTGTCTCATGCTCGAAAAATATTGCAAACTCAAATTGCCAAACTAAAAAATTACGAAAATGGAACCGAATAGATTAGAAAATCAAATAGCAGAAAAGTTGAATTCTAGAGAAATTCAGCCTTCGGTACAAGCTTGGGATAGGTTAGACGCAATGCTTTCGGTTGCAGAAAAAAAGAAGCCAAAAAAGCGTTTGAGTTGGCTTTATATTGCGGCAAGCATTATTGGTTTTGTATTTGTTGGATTGCTTTTTTACAATCAAGAAAATACAAGTATAAAGACTAACAATCAAGTAGTTGTTGAATCTAATACTAATAAAAAAGCTGTTTTGCCTGAAGAAGTAAATCAATCGGAAACAATAAATAACCCAAAAGAAGAAGTTTTAGCTATTATTGAAAGTAAAAAAGAATCAATAAAAGTTAAAAACAGAAATCAAAAAGCGCAACAATTTGTAAAAATACAATCGGAAAATAAAGAAGTTATTGCTGAGGTAATTCCTCAAAAAACAGAAGAAAAAGCTAAAATAGAAAATAATACAACAACACTTTTGGCTTCTATCGAAACAAATAAAGAGCAAACTAAAAATGTAAATAAACCCAAATTAAAAATAGATGCAAGTGCATTACTTTCACAAGTCGACGGCGAAATAACGCTTACTTTTCGTCAAAAAGTTCTTAAATCAATTAACAAAAACTACGATAGTGCTAAAGAAGCTTTAGCTAGTAGAAATCAGGAGTAACAATCATCAATCAATTTTAAAATTAAACATTATGAGAAATTTAATTATTTACTTAACAGTATTCTTGTGCAGTGTAGCAAGCAATTTATATGCACAAGACACTTTTGAAAGTAGAGCAAAAACAATTGCTTCAAACATCGAAAAAATTACAAAAGAAGAAAAACAGACTTTAAAAAAGCAGGTTGAAGAAGTTAATGTTGAATTGGATAAAAATAATATCACAAAACAACAAGCAGATGAAAAAAAGATGCAATTAGCAATGGCATCTGCTAATACTATCGAAAACAGAATATCTTTCGAGGAATCTAAACTCTCAGAATTAGTTAAAGAAAAAGTAGAAGGAAAAATTTCAAGTTTAGACACAGTCGATAAATTTGGAAGGACTCATGGTAAAGGATTCAGATATTATGTTGGAACAAAAGATACTATTCAAAGATCCGAAAGAAGAACAACATCACAATTTGTTTTTGCGACAGGTATAAATAATTTAGTAACTGACGGAATGATAGCCAATTCAGATTTCAGATATTTAGGTTCACACTTTTACGAATGGGGTTTAACTTATAATACAAGGATTGCACAAAACAATAATATTGCACACATAAAGTATGGGCTTTCTTTGCAATACAATAATTTACGACCAACAGACAATCGTTATTATCAAGCTTTAGGAAATCAGACTGCTCTGCAAACAGCATCGGTTAATCTAAAAGATTCAAGATTTAGAAATGTAAATTTGGTTGTTCCAGTTCATTTTGAATTAGATTTTTCCAAATCAAAAATGGTGAATGATAAGAAAATTTTCAAATCTCACGAAGGATTTCGTCTAGGATTTGGGGGGTTTGCAGGTGTGAATCTAAAAACAAAACATATTTTAGAGTTCGATGACACTTTCGGAAATTCAGTAACGCAACGTTCTAAAGGGAGCTACAATACGAATGATTTTGTATATGGTTTAAGTTCTTATATTGGTTTTGGAGAAACTAGTTTGTATGTTAAATATGATTTAAATACTTTGTTTTCAGATAATGTAGTGAAACAAAACAACATTTCTTTAGGGATAAGATTTGATTTAAATTAATTTTTTATTTGAGTTTGTTATATACGTTAAAAGTGTTTCAGCAATGAAACACTTTTTTTAAATAACTATATGTTACATATATGTAACATATAATTAACAGTTCAATATTTGAGAAATAAAAATATTTTTTGTTTCTTTGACCGTTAATTAAATAAACAATATCCCCATGAAAATTAAAATTTTATTATTTCTTTTATCTTCATTTTATGTAGCTAATGCACAAAGCGGTCAAGGAATAGTTGGAGAGTCCAATTGGTTTAATGGTTGGACAAATTTTAAGGCAAAAACAGTTGAGTATGCCCAAGCCAATCAGATTTTAACTGGTGATATAAAAGAGAATATGACGCTTACAAAAGGTAATGTTTATTTGATAATGGGTACAGTCCATGTGGCAAATAATGTAGTTCTTACTATCGAACCAGGTACAGTAATTAGAGGAGATTACAACTCTAATGGTACTCTAACAATAGTAAAAGGAGCAAAAATAATTGCAGAAGGAACAGAAACTAACCCAATTGTTTTTACATCTAACAAGCCTGCTTCTGAAAGAAAACCTGGAGATTGGGGAGGAGTAATTCTAATGGGGGATGCTCCAATAAATAGATTTGGAGGCGTTTCAGCGTCGTTTTATGAGCCAAATCCTTTATATAGTTCTTTTGGAGGAACAAACGAAAGTAGTGATTCAGGGATATTAAAATATGTGAGAATCGAATTTGCAGGTAAAAAAATTGATGCAAAAATTGCGTTAAACGGATTAACACTTGTTGCTGTAGGGAATAAAACAAAAATAGAATATGTGCAAATCAGTTTTTCAAGTGACGATTCTATTGAAATTGTTGGAGGAAATGTTGATTTCAGTAATATAATCTCATATAGATGTAATGATGATGATTTCGATTATTCAATGGGAATTCAAAGTACAGTTAACAATAGTATTGTGATACGTAATCCGTATGCTTCGGATAATACACGTTCAAGATGTTTTGAAATTGATTCGTATGATAAAATCGAAAATTATGACCCAACAAAAAAGAAAACTTACATTAAGTTAAATAATGTAACGATGACTAATGACGAGGAAAATACAATGGGATTAGTTAAAGAAGCAATATCTTTAAAAACCGATTCTTTTATAGAAGTTAACAAATGTTTAGTAGCTGGTTTTTCAAGTTTTATGGCTTTAGATGATAAATATTTGTCAGGAGATAATTTCAAAAAAATAAAAGTTTCTAATTCAAGAGTAGATAGCTGTACAGAACTGTTTACAAATGAAGCTTTGGTTAAAGATCAAAATGCAAATAATTGGTTTATGCAAAGCGATAAATTATTGTATATTACAAACAATGGTATAAACAACTTATTTATGAACAATAACGTTAAGAAAAAACCAGATTTTAGATTAAAATAAAAATTTATTTATAAAAGTAAATTTCAAAAGTGTTTCAGCAATGAAACACTTTTTTTGTATATAATAACAAATACATAATATGTAATAATTAATGATTTAACATTCTAAGTCTAATTTTGGGGTAATAAAAAACAAATCTTTAATTATCTACTTATGAAAAAAACACTTACAACAGTTATTCTTTTAATTAGTTTATTCTCTTTAAATGCTCAAGAAATAAATGGCATTGTAGGGTCGGAAAACTGGTTTAATAACTGGACAAATTTTAAACCAAAGACAACAGAATATTCTGAGCCGACTCAAATCATAAGTGGTGTTATAAATGAAAATGTAACACTTTACAAAAAGAATACCTACATTCTTATGAATGTTGTTTATGTAACAAATAATGCTATATTAAATATAGAACCTGGAACGATAATAAGAGGAGATTATGATACTTGTGGCACATTAGTCATTACAAAAGGAGCTAAGATAATTGCAGAAGGCACAGAAACTGATCCAATTGTTTTCACCTCAAATAAGGAGGTTTCCGAAAGAAAACCCGGGGATTGGGGAGGTATAATAATATTAGGTGATGCGCCTATCAATAAATTTGGAGGAATAGGTAATTTAGATTTTAATTTGAATCCAAAATATAATTTTTATGGTGGACTAAATTCTGAAAGTAATTCTGGAAAACTAAAATATTTGAGAATTGAATTTTCAGGAAGAAAACTTAACGCTTTAAAAGAGTTAAATGGATTGTCACTTGCAGGTGTCGGAAATAAAACAAAAATAGAGTATGTGCAAATTAGTTTTTCTAATGATGATTCATTCGAATCGTATGGAGGGGATATAATATTTAATAATTTAATTTCTTTTAGAGCCACAGACGATGATTTTGATTTTACACAAGGAACACAGTGTAATATTAGTAATAGTATTGCAATTCGTTATCCATTTTCATCAGATGTTTCAAGGTCTAGATGTTTTGAAGTTGATTCTTATGATAAAATAGAAAATTATGATTTAAGTAAAAAACTAACAAAAATTGTGGCAAATAATATGACCTTAATTAATAATGAAGATAACAATCAAGGATTGGTCAAAGAAGCTATTTATGTTAAAAACGATACTTTTTTCGAATTAAAAAACAGTGTAGTCTCTGGGTTTAATCAATTTTTACTCCTAGAAGATAAAGCTGTTTTAAATTCTAATTTAGAAAAATTAAAATTTCATAGCATACTAATTAATGACAGTAAATACAATGTGCAATTAGAGTCGGGAATTATCAATAATCTAATTGAAGAAAAAATTGTTAACAATGTTAATAATATTCAGATATTAAAATTTAATAGAGAAGATTTGTTTGTAGAATCAGATGTCAAAAAAAATCCTGATTTTAGATTGAAAAGTAATAATATAATATCAAGTGTATTAGTGGTTAAATAAGGTTAAAAATTTTACTTCAAAAGTGTTTCAGAAATGAAGCACTTTTTTGTTTTCTAAAAATAACAACCTAAAAATACAATTTTAACTTTGTATCTTTGACACTTTACAACTTTGAACCTTATATAAATTGATTTCAAAAGCCACCATAGATACCGTTTACGAAACTGCTCGAGTAGAGGAGGTTATTGGCGATTTTGTACAGCTAAAACGAGCAGGAAGTAATTATAAAGGTTTGTCTCCGTTTTCAGACGAACGTTCTCCTTCATTTATGGTGTCGCCAGTAAAGCAAATCTGGAAAGATTTTAGTTCAGGAAAAGGGGGAAATGCAATTGCATTCATCATGGAACACGAGCATTTTTCGTATCCGGAAGCCATCAGGTATTTGGCAAAAAAATACAATATCGAAATAGAAGAAACCGAGCAATCACAAGAAGAAAAAGAGCAAGCAGGAGAAAAAGAAAGTATGTATCTGGTTTCGGAATTTGCGGCAAAGTTTTTTCAAAACACGATGATGAATACCGATGAAGGAAAATCGGTAGGACTCTCGTATTTCAAAGAAAGAGGATTTACAAACGATACCATCAAAAAATTTGGATTAGGTTATTCGCCCGAAGCATGGGATGCCTTTACAAAAGAAGGATTAGGACAAGGTTATAAATTAGATTATTTAGATAAAGTAGGATTAACCATTCTTCGAGAAGACGGGAAGCATTTCGATCGTTTCAAAGGACGTGTTATGTTTCCGATACAAAGTATGTCTGGCCGGGTTTTGGGTTTTGGTGGACGTATTTTGACTAATGACAAAAAAGCAGCAAAATATCTAAACTCGCCCGAAAGCGAAATATACCATAAAAGTAAAGTTTTGTATGGAATTTATCACGCAAAGCAAGCGATTGCAAAACAAGACAATTGCTTTTTGTGCGAAGGTTATACAGATGTGATTCAGATGCAACAAGCGGGAATAGAAAACGTAGTTTCGTCTTCTGGAACAGCTCTTACACCAGATCAAATCCGATTAATAAATAGATTAACAAAAAATATTACGGTACTTTTTGATGGTGATGCCGCTGGACTTCGTGCTTCTATTCGAGGAATCGATTTAATTCTTGAAGAAGGTATGAATGTTAAGGTTTGTACATTTCCAGAAGGTGATGATCCCGACAGTTTTGCACGAAAAACACCACACGATGAACTTTTGTTGTATTTTGAAAATAATGCAATGGATTTTATTCAATTCAAAGCTTCTTTATTAATGAAAGATGCTAAGAATGATCCTATCAAGAAAGCAGAACTTATTCGAGATATGGTAAATAGTATTTCGAAAATTCCAGACCGAATCAAACGAGAAATTTATATTCAAGAATGTTCTCGAATTATGGATATTTCCGAAGAAGTTTTGTTCAACACTTTAGCACAACTGGTTCAAAAAGACATTTCGGAAGTTGGAAAAAAGCAAAAGCAAGATCAAAAAGCATTCGAAGTTTATAAAAATGAAAATATTGCAGTCAATACAAAAGTTGACGTGTTGTATGAATTGGAACTTAAAATCATCGAAATTTTGCTGCTTTACGGAAATGTAGAAGAAGATTTTGAGGATTTTGTTTATAAAGCAAATGAAGAAGGAGAATTACAAGAGATAAAAGAAATAAATAAATACAAAGTTTTTCAACGTATTTATTTAAGCCTTCAAGAAGATGAAGTCGAGCTCGGAACGCCAATATTTAAAGATATTTACAACGACTTAATTTCTTATTTCAACGAAAATGAAAAGTTCGAAATCGAGCAATATCTCATGAGACTTTCGCCAGAATTAGCACAAGAAGTCACTACGATTCTTATGAATGACGAGAAAGTTTCTTTGCACAACTGGGAAGCACAACAAATTTATGTGAAGCAAAAAGGTGAAACAATCAGTCAGTACGTATCGGAAACAATACTTACTTTGCGTTGGTTTTTAGTTAATAAAATTATCGAAGAAATCAAGTCAAATTTATCCAACGAAATAGACTCGGATAATTCTGAAAACCTATCTATGGCAATGGATTACTCTAAATTAGTAAATAATTTTTCGAATAAATTAGGGCGTGTCATGTCGCGTTATAGTTAAATAATTTCGTTCGTAACTATTCAGCCTATGCCTAATTACGTTGGGTTTAATGAAAATAAACACAGATTTCACAAATTATACTACTAACTTATTTTCTGAAATCACACTCAATTATTACCTCTGAGTTGTGTTAATCCGTGAAATTTGAGTTAAAATTTTATTAGGCTGAATAGCTAAACAATCTCTAACGTCTTCGCTTTATTTACTAAATCGACCAAATTCGTAACATTTAATTTTGCTAAAAGTCTTAATTTATAAGTGCTTATCGTTTTTTCGTTAAGATGTAAAGCTTCGGCAACTTCTTTGTTTTTCTTTCCGTTACTCAAATAGCGCAAAACCTCAATTTCACGAGAAGAGAGCTTTCTATATAACCTTTCAGATTTTGCTTGTTTAGATATTAATGCTATATTTTTCTTCACGGCATCACTAAAAACAACTGTACCTCGATTTACTTTTATAATTGTAGAAGTTAGCACCTCTAATTTTTCGGATTTTTGTACAAAAGCAAAAACACCAGCTTTTATAGCGTTTGGAGCGTAAACATGCTCATTTAGATTAGAAAACAATATAATTTTAACCTTAGGAAAATCTTTTAGTAAATCCTTAATTAGGTTTATACTATGAAGTCCTTCGAGTTCTAAATCTAAAAGTAAGACATCAATTTCTTTCCGTTTCAGCATTTCAGAAACCATTTCAAAATTATCAACAATTCCTACAAGTGAAACATCAGGATGTTCCTTGTAGTAAGCCCTTATGCCATAATGTACAACGGGATGATTGTCTGCAAGACCTATTTTTACCATGACTTTAAGTTTCAAATAGTTAAAAAAAACGAATGAATAGTAAAGATACGTAATATTTTATAATGAATTGGTAATCAAGTAATAAATTACTTATAAATTTCAGGAATTAAACAAACAGGAATTGGGTTTATTTTATGCTGATTAATTGTATTTAATCGTTTGTAAATTTCAAAAACCACTTTTTCACGATTTGTAAAATCATTAGTAGATCCTCCTTTTTCTAACATAGCCATTGCCCATTCTAGTTCAGTATAACTAGCGCCAATTTGATCTTCGTCACTTCGGTCATCACCAAATAATCCATCAGTTGGAGCAGCTTTTTGTATAGATTCTGGAACTTCAAGATACGCAGCAAGTGCGCGAACATCACTTTTCATCAAATCGGCAATAGGACTTAAATCGACACCTCCATCTCCATATTTTGTAAAAAAGCCAACGCCAAAATCTTCTACTTTATTACCCGTTCCAGCAACTAATAGTCCGTGAATTCCTGCCAAATAATACAAACTCGTCATGCGCAATCTTGCCCTAGTATTGGCAAGAGCTAAATTTAGTTTCGTTTCATTGTCTGAAGTTGGAACTTCGCCTTTAAAACTTTCAAAAACCGGAGTCAAATCTACTCGAGTATCACTCACATTTGCAAATCTATTTTTAAGCTGAGTAATATGTTCTTGCGCTCTGTTTACATGACTTTGTGCTTGATGTATGGGCATTTCCACACATAAGACTGCTAGTCCAGTTTGTGCGCATAAAGTTGAGGTAACTGCCGAGTCTATTCCGCCAGAAATCCCTATCACAAAACCATTTACTTTGGCATTTTGAGCATAGGTTTTGAGCCAGTTTACAATATGTTCGTTAACTTTTTCACAATTTATTGTACTATTTTTTTGCATGATTACTTTTGTTTTAAAAACGAATGTATATTTGCAAAAATAATAATTAGGAGCTATTCCAGCTATACGTTTCAATCTTTTATTTTTTTCTTAAAAAAATAAAAGGATTTCCACTACAAACGAAGTTCACTGAACTCCGATTGAAATGAAAGTTAAGTGAAGTAATCTGGGCTAAAAAATCATATTTATGCAAAAATATTTAATACTCGTTTTATCCTTATTTGCTATTATTTCGTGTTCTAAAAAGAGCGAAATTCAAAAAAAAGCAGAACAAATCCCAGTAAATATAAAAGTAGATCGCTACGACAAAGCTTTTTTTGAAACAGCTCCCAACGAATTGCCAAAATTAAAAGCGCAATACCCAGAATTTTTTCCACCATCAGTTTCGGACTCGGTTTTGGTCAACAAAATGCAAAATCCACTTTGGAGAGAATTGTATGCTGAGGTAGAAAAGCGTTATGGCGATTTTGATAAAGAAACTGCCGAAATAGAAGACCTGTTTCATTATATCAAATACTACTATCCAAAAACACAAATTCCAAAAGTATATACTGTAATTCAGGAAATGGATACAGATTATAAAGTAATTTATACTGAAAAAGCATTAATTATTTCTTTAGAATTGTATTTAGGCAAAAATCATAAATTTTATGAATATCCAAATTATTTAAAACAGACTTTCGAGCCTTCGCAAATATTACCAGATATTGTAGAAAGCTTTTCTAGAACAAAAGTAAAGCCTCCAGTTCAAAAAGATTTATTATCACTCATGATATATTCAGGAAAGCAATTGTATCTAAACGATGTCTTGTTGCCAGAATACTCAGACGAAGATAAGATTTGTTATACACCAGAGCAGCTTAAATATTGTAAAGATAACGAAGCCAATATGTGGAGATTCTTTGTCGAAGAAAAATTATTGTATGATACAGATTCTAAATTACCACAACGTTTTATAAGTCCTGCGCCATTTTCTAAATTCGGATTAACATCCGATAATGAAACGCCAGGAAGAATAGGAGCGTGGTTTGGTTTGCAAATTGTACGCTCGTTTATAGAAAATAATGATATCCCAATGCAACAAATGATGACGATGGATGCAAAAGATATTTTTCAAAAATCTAAATATAAACCGAAGAAATAAATTACGAATTACGAATTACGAATTACGAATTACGAATTACGAATTACGAATTA
>NZ_JBDTQE010000047.1:0-22239 GCF_039932285.1 Flavobacterium sp. | reverse complement strand
CTGTTGGTGTGTTGATAGTTGCTGCACCATTAGACCCTCCAAAACAAGACACATTCGTTTGTGAGCTGGCATTTAAGACAATAGCTGTTGGTTGTGTTACCGTAAATGTTCGTGTTGCAGTACAACTATTCGCATCTGTTACAGTACATGTCCATGACCCAGCACTTAACCCTGTTATACTTGCAGTTCCATCTCCTGTTGGGTTACCTGGAGTCCAATTGTAAGTATAACCTCCGGCACCTCCAGAAGGTGATACAGAAGCAGTTCCATTTGATCCACCATTACAAGACACATTCGTTTGAGAATTTGTTGCAGTACTAATTGCTGTCGATTGAGTAACTGTAATTCCAGATACAGTTCCTGTACACCCATTAGTATCAGTAATTGTTACCGAGTAGCTTCCAGCTACCAATCCTGTTCTGTCTTCGGTAGTTATACCACCACCCCAACTAAATGTATAAGGTCCTGTTCCTCCTGTTGGAGTAAGGTTAATTGCTCCGTTAGAACCTCCATTACAAGCAACATTGGTTACAACTGTTGTTCCTGAAACAGGAGCTGTAGGTTGAGTGACTATAATTCCAGATATAGTTCTTGTGCATGAATTAGAATCGGTAATTGTTACCGAGTAGCTTCCAGCTGCAAGTCCTGTTCTGTCTTCGGTAGTTATACCACCACCCCAATTGAATGTATATCCTGGAGCTCCACCTGATGGTGTTAGATTAATCGCTCCGTTAGTACCTCCAAAACAAGCAACATTTGTGACAACTGTTGTTCCGTTTAATACTGGCGGTTGCGTAATTGTATAATTACGAGTAGCAGTACATGCTATATTATCTGTTACAGTTACTGTATAGCTTCCAGCAGCTAATCCTGTAGCTGTTGCAGCAGTTCCACCTGAAGGTAACCAAGAATAAGTATAAGGAGCAATTCCACCAGATGGAGTTACAGAAGCAGTTCCATTAGATCCTCCAAAACAAGACACATTTGTTTGTGAAGCTGTTGTAGTATTGATAGACGATACGGTTAAAGTTGCTTGATTTGTGTTAGTAAAGCAAGTAATAGTTGGATTATACGCAACACAACGGTATAAATAGCCACTCATTGCTGCTGTAGCACCTGTAATAGTCAAAGTATTGGTTGTCACATTTGAATAAGGTGCACCATTTGCTAAATCTGTAAATCCACTACCAGTATTTACCTGCCACTGGTATCCAGTTGCACCTGTTGCTGTTGATGGGAAAGTAGTATTACTACCTGAACAGATAGTTCTATTAGGCGGATTAGCTGTTACTACAGGTGCAGTACAAGCAGGTGTTTCAAACAAACGAAAGTTATCAAAAGCAAATTCCTGATTTCCACCATTAGCAAAACAATTTAAACGAATATCCATAGTGGTACCCGTTCCTGGAATAGTTGCGCTATATTCTGTAAACGTATAAGTCAAAGCAGCTCCATCTCCAACCTTATCCCCATTGGTATCAAGATTAAGAGTTGGATTTGAAGTTGGATTACCGGCAGGAATAGTACTGTAGAAAGCTACTGTTTTAGTCCATGCTCCTCCATCAATACGATATTCGACAACTACAAAATCTTGTTGATTTGGACCTGAGGTTTCCCAATCAAGTCCTTGCCATGCGCCAAGATTACTAGCGGCTAGAAGGCCTTTAAATGATAAGCCACTCTTACCAGCAATAGATACTGTCCATGTAACCTGTTGACTAGTAGCGACAGCACCATTAGTACAAGTACTGTTTTTATCTATATCTTCACCTGCAAAAAATTTACTACCTTGAAAAGCTGAATAAATAAATGGGCTATTTTGAATAGAAATTCCTGAAGGGTCTGTTCTCTTAAAATAAGACGTTGAAGGTGGTCCTCCACAAGAAAATTCTCCATTAGAGACCGTTCTAGTACCAGAACTTGGAGCTCCCGCATCCTCGAATGTGTCGCTCCAAAATTGGGTTTGCGCATTAAGCCCAATGCAGAAAAAGCAAAGAAGCATTGCAAAAGTTAGTGTAAAGTTTTTTTTCATAATCACTGTTTTAAATTAATTGTTGTTTGTAAATATTATTAAATGCGTTAACCATTACTGAATTCAATAAAGCAAATTGTCTAACTGTCATAATACCTTGTTCTGTACTCAATATTTCAATTGCAATTTGTTTGTTATCTTCACAAGCTACGTTTATTGTATCTGTTATAGATACGATGGTTCCAGATTGATTGTTATGAGGTTCATTCAATTCAGAAGCTATAATTATTTTAATTTGTTCGCCTAATAATGTTGCATCTGCACCACTATTCCAAGGATTACAAGCATTGATGAGTGCTATAATCTCATCAGTAGACATTCGTTTCCAATTAATATAAGTATCCGATATTTCTGGTTTTTCGTAATAATAAGATAGTGTATTGTCTTGAGGGTGATTTGGAATGCTACTGGCAAATTGTAACATATTTGCCATATTTAAAGTGACTTGAGCCATGCGATCACTTAATCTTACGGTTAATTTACCATAAGTTTCCCCTGTCTGAATTGCTATTGGATCATTAAAAATAATATTACCCTCATCATATTTGGCATTCATAAAATGAGCGCAAATTGCTGTTTCGGGTTCATTATTTTTAAGGACTTCGAAAATAGGCATCGGTCCTCTATATTGTGGGAGAGGACCAGGATGAAAATTAATGAATTTATCTTGTCCGTAAGACAAAACAGCTTCAGGAAGTAAGAATGGAAAAGAGATGCAAAAGATATAATCTGGTTGTATATCATCAATCCAAGTTCGCATTTCTTCCATGCTTTTCTTGTTAGCAAAGGATTTAAAACCAAAGTTATTTTCTTCAGATTCTCTTTCCAAAGCCTCTATGATTGTAATATTGCTTTTTCCAATTCCAATTGCACATATGAATTTTTCATATGCTAGTAATTGCAATGATTTAAAAGCGAATTTTCCGCCACACAAGACCATTATTTTTTTCTGTTTTTCCATATTAGATGCAGGTATAACTGTTATACCAAGCTGAGGAAGAACTATTCAAATCCTCAGTAGTTAATTTTTCAAAATGTTCATAAATATTGGCAGTTTTTCCTTCTAATTGTAACTCGCATTTACCTTCATTATTGGCAATAATTACCACATTGTATAAAGGAGAAATTGATGTATTTGTTTTGGAGTCGAAATAAATTTCACCTCTCGGACTTTCGAATATTAACGATTGTAAACCCGTTGCTATTTTTGATATGTCGTTTTTGTATTCGGTAATCAATTCTAATATTTTAACAGCAATTGTAGCGCTTTCCCAACTTAATAGCGAAAATAAGTTAGGTATTCTACCAGCCGCTGTCATTACTTCTATAAAAGTTTCATTCTCTTTTGATTCTATTTTTTTTGACCAAGCCGCAATTCCTTTGATGTTATTACTTGGATATTCAGCCTCGGATAACATTGTTTCTTCAAAACCAAAAGGAGGTAAATAAACAGGTAGATTTTCTCCTTCAAATGAGTTTTTAATCCCTTCAAAATACCATTGTACAAAATCACCACTGAAAATACTTAATAAAGCACTGTTTGGAAATTGTTCTAAATGCTCTTTTAGTGGTTCAATAGTGAAATCTTCTGTTTTATATCCTGTAGCATGATTAAACATAATAGTTCCTCCAGTTTTTTCAAATCCTTTTGTGATACTATAAGTATGTAAATATCCTCCATCATAATAACCTGTGACCATTCCTGCACTTTTATAACCATCTTCTACTGCTTGTTTTGCGGCTAGAGAAGCACCTAAAGAATTGTGAAGTGAATGATAGAAAATATTCGGACAAGTTGGCCATTCATGTGGCAAATTAGCTCCAGCATCTAAAACAATAAGCATTTTATTTGCAGCAAGAAAAAGAGGACGAAGTAACTGAGCAGTACGATGTCCTATGTAAGCAATTACTACTGAGGCATTTTCTTCCAACAGAAGTTTTTCGGCGCTACGGTAGCATTGTTGTTTGTCAGCTCCGAAACCTATATTTTCTGTTACTATCTTAATATCATCTCGGCCCAATTGTTTAAGTCCAGACCGAAGTCCTTCATATAAATCAAAACCGATGGTTTGATAATAGGTTGATCGAGCCAATAAAATCCCTACTGTTTGCATAATCTTATAAATAACACAAAAGGAAGTTTTACCATGAAAACTTCCTTTTTATAATTTTAATTAGTTTCTACTTGGGAATATTCCTTCTACTGCGATGGAATAATTGATCGTCAAATAGGGGTTCGTTATATCAAAAGGCTGATTACTACCTGTTACATCTGTTGTACCTGTAATTGTTGCTCCTCCTGTAAAAACATTAGGAGTAGCTCCATTTCCAGAATAAGAAGCAGCCGCAGTATTTGCTGGAAAATTTCCGTCAGGTCCTGTTTCGTCTGCATTTGCTGTTGATGCTTGTTGTTTTACAACTACAGCATTTAAAGTATGAACGTGAGCTGGAATATTTGACGTTAGTAATGTAACAGTATTTACCCCTGCTTTTTGCCCCATTACATAATTTGGTAATCCAGGGCCTTGGCCTTGGCCAATTGGCACACGACCTTGTAAATCAGGTAATCCAAATGTAGTTTGACCATTTCCACCATAAGTTGTTCCTAATAATGAAAAAAGCGCAGTATTTTGAGCAATTGACATAATTTGTCCTTGGCATGTTAGATATCCTCTAGGAGCGAAATTGAATCCAAAAATTTTAATTTCCCCAATAAACGGTTCTGTTGACATAGTTATATTTTTAAAAGTTGTTGTCTTAAATTTATTAATTGCTTAATTTCTACTTGGAAAAATCCCATATATAGCTATAGAATAATTAATCGTCAAATAAGGATTTAATATCCCTATAGGTGAATTTGAACCTGTAATATCAGAAGTTCCTGAAACTGTTGCTCCTCCAGTAAAAATATTAGGAGTAGCTCCATTTCCAGAATAAGAAGAAACCGCAGTATTTGCTGGAAAATTTCCATCAGGCCCTGTTTCGTCTGCATTTGCAGTAGAAGCTTTTAGTTTAACTACAGCAGCATTTAAAGTATGTACGTGAGCTGGCATATTTGGAGTTATCAAAGTAATAGATGTAGTACCTGCAACTTGTCCCATACTATATGATGGCAATCCTGGACCAGTTCCTTGTCCGATAGGCATTCGCCCTCTTAAATCAGGAAGTCCAAATGTTTGTACACCATTTCCCCCGTAAGTTGTTCCTAATAATGAAAAAAGTGCAGTATTTTGAGCAATTGACATAATTTGTCCACTACAAGTTTGATATCCTTGAGGCGCAAAATCAAATCCTAGAATTTTAATTTCTCCAATAAATGGTTCTGTTGACATATTTTTTTATTTAGTGTTTATGTGATTTTTTTTAATTGCTAAGGTAGACTTATAATTTAATTTTTAAAAGGAATAATCAATTTTAAAACTAATTCTTATTTAAGAGTACTAAATTATATATTTTTTACAAAATACAACCCCGTATTTATACCTGTTTTGTAAAATTAATTTTTATTTTTTTTAGGTTCTAACATATTGTTTCTAGGTTTTAATCCTTGTAACCTAACAAAAACGTGACTTAACGATTCTGGTTGAAGTAAGTTATTTTTATTATGACAAGAAAAGCAAGAAATAGAGTTAGAATAAGTGGAAGCTGTTGATGGTGACTGTACAAAAGTTTCCATAGTACTATTTGACAATTGAGCGGTACCGATAGCATCTCCAAGTGGGGTAATCTTAGGAATAGAATCTTTTGGCGTAGGGCTTGCAAAATTTGCATATGGATAACTCATTCCATTGGGAGCATTTCCGCCAAATGTCCAAGTTGCGCCTATTAGTAAATAATTTTTTCTGATATCATTTCCAACCAGCATACTTCTTACATTATTATTCATCGATATCACTTGACTATTTGCATCAGCAGGTGTAGCGTCTTCTTGATTTGGCAGCGTGTTTGAGGCGCTTCCCCAAGCCATAATTCTTCTCGCTCCAGGACTAAATATTTTTGGATCTTTAACTAATATCATTTGAATAGAGTCACTTTTGTTATTTGAACTAACGACCTCAACTGTATCTTTCATATTTTTGAAATTCTCTTTATCTACATTATCAGAAGCATTAGCATTAAATAACCATCCAGAACCTTTATCTGCTGGAACCTCTTTGATTTTATTATTTGTATCCTTATAAGAATAAGCAGCATTTGGTGTGTTTTTTTCATGTTCAAAAGTAGCCCAAACCATCTCTGGGTGACCAGCTACACTACCTACAACATGCATACCAACCATTGCTAATTTAGCCTTTCTCTCTCCATTTACAAACCATTTATTGGGGTTTGTTTTATCATAGGTAGGGATTATTGCATCGATAGTAACATAATTACTTACATTGGGTAAATCTTTAGTTTCAACCCATGATGTTTTAATTTCCATTGCCAAAGCATTTGGATCTGGTGGTGTAGCCCAACCTTCATTTTTTGCATATTTTAGAATTTCATCTAATTGATTTTGAGTCGTAGGGAATTCATTTGATGATAATTTTCCTGACTTATAACCTGATAAGTAATAAGCAAAAACATCATTTACCATTGTAATATAATAAACTAAAGATTGGTTTTCTGCCATCAAAATACCTGAAGAACCAGCTTGTCCAAGCTCAACATCAACTGTATTTCCGTTAGAGTCAAGAAAGATGTTTTTACTTCCAGCTCTAAATTTATGTAATACATTTTTTGAATTTGTTTTTACATTTATAATAGCTTTAGGCTTATTTATTATATTTCCTTTGTCATCAATAAAATCTTCTCCTCCTTTAAGATTAGGTGCTATATGATTAACTATTACAGCCTTATTCATATCATTTTTAACAAATACTTTCTCATTTTCGGTATTACTTTCTACCTCAAACTTATTTCCATTTACATCAATAACCATAGGAAGACCATTGGGTCCATTCTGACTTATACTACTAGAAGCTCTTAGCATTGTATTAGAATCATGAGGTATCAAGGAGCGTTTTCCGTCTACAATTGGAGAAACTGTATAAAAAGTAGGTGACTCCATTACCGTTTTTCCTTTATCATTTGATGTAATCCACATGAACATTTGTTCGGACCATTTATAAAAGTCAAAATTATTATTGAATTTAGACAAGCTATTTGCGGGTAAAACTAATCCGTTTTCAGTTGCTTTTTTATTCACAAACCAAGAGTCAAATTCAGTTTTAGAAAGAGTGTCTTTCTGTAATACATCTTGAGGTAAATAACTTGTTTCAAAATTAGATTTCTTATTACATCCAAGAAAAACAATCGCTATTACCGAAAGGAATGCTATAAGAATTTTGGAAATTTGTTTTTTCATGATAATTAGTTTTATGGTTAGTTTAAGTTTAGTAAATAAGATGTAATTATATCTTTTTTTTAAATTAAATAATTATATCATATTTACATTATATAACAATACTGCTAAATTATGATTTGTAAGAAAATGCATGTAGGTATTTATACCTGTTTTTTATTATGAGTCTTTTTTTATTGAATTTAAATACTATTTTTGATAAGAATTTTTAAACTAATTATAAAACAAACTATCATGGCAAAAAACACAATTACATTGAAACAAGCGCAAGAATGGGCAACTACATGGAGGTCAGATCCATCAAATACAGTTAAAGCACATTTAATTCCTCATGTAGATATTACACAATTATTAAATGAAGAAAATGTTGTAGATGTACGTGCTTACATAGGGGTTGATGAAAATGGTATTAACAAATTAATGCTCGTTGGGGTTGACATTGATGGGAATGATTTGATTGATGATAATAAAGAACAATATATTTACGATTTCACAAAACCTTGTCCAAGTACATGTGACGTAGACAGTCCTTTGTACACATTAAAATAATAATATGAATGATATTTTTGCAGATATTGGCTATTTTATATTACTAATAAATGTAATTCTATTTATTAAGGGCTTTTCTAACAATGGAAAAGCCTTTAAAATTTTCACGCTATATTCTGTATTAATTTTTATTATTCAAATAATAGTAAATACATTAAATTATTTTAAAATAAATAATTTATTCTTATCTCATTTCTATTTTATACTCCAGTTTTTACTATTAAGTTTTTTTTACTTAACTATTTTAAAAGTAGATTTTCAAAAAAAAATAATTAAACTTTTACTAATTCTGTGTCCACTTATTTTAATGATACAATATATAGT
This sequence comes from Flavobacterium sp., assembly GCF_039932285.1. GTDB lineage: Bacteria > Bacteroidota > Bacteroidia > Flavobacteriales > Flavobacteriaceae > Flavobacterium. Next base: position 13,987 of record NZ_JBDTQE010000047.1, on the reverse strand, counting down.
AGATCCAAATTCTTTTTTTGAATTTAATCTATTTGAAATATTCATTACTTCGTTCCCAATCATTATTTATTCAACATTTTTCCTATATAATTCATTGAATGAAAAAAAAGATTTTTATTATATCAACCTAGGAATATTAATCTATTTATTTGGAAGTACAGTTTTATTTCTAGTAGGAAACTTAGTCGCAAAACTAGATAATAATTTAAACGACATTCCTTGGATTTTAAACTCCGTTTTATACATTATATACCAATTATTTATACTAGTTGAATGGAAAAATAATTTTTCTGAAAAACAATAATTTCAAATTAAATGAAAACAAATACAATCCCTCAAAACGAAATAATATGTGTGATAATTTACACCTTTATTGCCTTTCTTTTAATGGCTTTTGTATTAATTTTATTCTTTTATTTCTCCCGAATAAAAATTGTAAAAAATGAAATAGAAAAAAGATATTTAGAATCTAAACATCAAAAAAGTTTGTTACACTCTATCATTACAACCCAAGAAGACGAACGAAAACGAATAGCACAGGATTTACACGATGATATCAGTTCTAAGTTAAATATTGTTTCACTAAATAGCCATTTGCTACTCACACCCGACTTATCACAAAAAGAAATCACTGAAATAACAAATAACATCATTAATCTTACAAAAAAAACTTTAGATAATTCCAGAAGAATCGCACATGACTTATTACCTCCAGTATTAGAAAAATTTGGTTTAGATGCTGGTGTAAAAGAATTATGTTTAGAATTTAATAGTAGTAAATCCGTATCTGTTAAATATGAAAATCTTATTTCATTCAATGATGACAACAATGATGAACAAAGACATCTCCATGTTTTTAGAATTTTACAGGAGCTTATGAATAATTCTCTCCGACATGGTAAAGCATCATCTATTTCTATTCTTTTTGAAAATGAAGATGGCATAAATTATTGTAAATATTCTGATAATGGAATTGGTTTTGACACCACTAAATCATGCAACAAAAAGGGATTAGGAATGAAAAATATAGAAAGTAGAGTGAGCTTTTTAAATGGCGTCTTACATATAAATTCAGAAATAAATAAAGGAACACAAATCATTTTTAATTTTTAATATCATGAATCATAAAATTAAAATAATCCTTGCTGATGATGAAATCTTATTTAGAAAAGGAATCTCCTTTTTATTACAAAGAGAAAAAAACATAGAAATTATTTTCGAAGTATCTAACGGAAGTGAATTATTGTCATTCTTACAAGAAAGTACTATTCATCCTGACATTATTATGATGGATTTAAAAATGCCTCTTTTAAACGGTGTTGAAGCAACAAAAATTATAAATAGTGATTATCCGAAAATTAAAATTATTGCTTTAACAAGTTATGATTCCAAATCATTTATTGCAAACATGATAACTATTGGCGCAGCCTCATATCTAATAAAAAATAGCACTCCTACTGAAATGATAGAAACCATAAATGAAGTTTCGGAAAAAGGATTTTACTATAACGAAAATGTACTGCAAGTTATTCATGATGGAATTTTATCCACAAGTACAAAATTAAAAAGTGTTTTCGACGAAGATTATTTAACTAATCGAGAAAAAGAAGTATTACAATTAATTTGTAAACAATTAAGTACAAACGATATTGCCGAAAAACTATTTATAAGCAATAGAACTGTTGATGGCCATCGAAATAATTTATTGTTAAAAACAGAATCTAAAAATGTTGCAGGATTGGTTGTATATGCAATTCAAAATAAGATCATTAGTATCGATAATTTATCTATTTAAGACTAACTAAAACACCCCTATTACTTTCTATAAAAAAAGCCCATTAGATAAATACTAATGAGCTTTTAAACAAACATAAAAACAAAACTAAACTAAAATTTATATATAATTTTCCCTTTTATATAAACTGGAATTTCTTTATTAATATTTATTTTATTAAAATTTGTAACACTATTACCAGATAAATTATTGAAATTAAAATTAGGCTCGTCGGCATAAATATTAAAAAAATTTCGCATTGATAATCTAAAATGAAAACCACTGTAATTGTAATTTATTTTAAAATCTGATGACAAATAATCTGCTGCTAATTCTAACAGACTATATTTTTTTACTTCTTTTACTATCCTATCATGATGTATTTCTCTTTGTTTAAAAGACTGTTGTGAATAACTTCCAATTGTGAAAACAAACAATATAAATAATAATATGACTTTCATAATATTTAAAATCTATAGCTAACTTTAGCCTTAATAAATAACGGAACTCCTGGTGTAAAATGTATTTCTTCAACACTTTGAGTCTCATTTTTTAATCTACTTTCAGTCGCAAACTGAGTTTCATTCCATTTTGTGTTAAAAATATTTTCCGCAGAAACACCAAAAATTACACTTTTGTATTCATAATTTATATTCAAATCCGAAACCATGTAACCTTTTGCAACGATTGAATTGTCTTCATTGGCTGGTCGAGATTTTAGATATCGGTAATGAAATCCTCCCGAAAAACCTTTGTATTTATTAACACTTAACCCTCCTGTCGATGTAAAATCAGGTGCTAACGGAACATAATCTTCTCCTTTTGGCGCATCGATACTTCTAGCATAAGTGTAATTAACATCCGTATCAAAGAACAAATAATTAGACAACTGGTAACGCAAACCAAAATCGAAACCCATTCGTTTTGTTCTTCCAGAAATTTCGACCGTTGCAGCATCTCCAACATATACTAATTCTTCTTGCAAGTTTAGCATCCAAAGCGCTGAATTAATTAATAGTTTAGGAAAAGGTTTGGCTATAATTCCTAGATCTGAACCAAAAGCTGTTGGCAAAATTTGTTTTCCAGCATTTGCAACCACTACTCGAGTATCGTTAGAGTGAAAACCAAAACCTGATTTTAAGTAAAATTGTAAATTATTATTTTGAGTGAAAATAAAGTTTAGTTTTGGTGAAAATTTAGCTTTATTTTCAGTTTGAGTTTTATAATTTGTTGACAATTTATCTTGGTAATCAAACTTAAAATAATCGAATCTAATGGCTGGATTTATCTTCAGTTTTCCAAAATCGAATTCTGAATTCAGGTAAGAAAAAACATTTGTTTCGTCCATATCTCCTAATTTCAAATTATTCAAAGTTGTGTAACGTCCTACTGTATGTGATAATTCAGTGTTTTTTGTAGCGTCGTTTCTTAAACCAAAACCCAATTGAAAATTAGAGCTTTCTAATTTCTTATTCAATTCCGCATTTAAACCAAAAATATCTCTATTTTCCTTTTGTCTTATTTGATCTCCATTTATTGGATCTTCTAAAAAAAATGTAAAATTAGAATACAACTCAAAATTATATTTTGAATAAAAAGCATTGGCTTTTAGCAACGTATTATCATCGATAGGTTTAGATAATGAAACATTCAAATTTGTTCTCGAAGTTTTTCCGCCTTCAGTATCATCAACAGCACCAAATCTTGAAATTAATCCCCCATCTATTAACCTTTGTGGAATTTGACCAGAAGCATCCCATTTACTGGTAAAGTGAGAAGCATTAATAGAAAACTTACTATTATCGGCAAAAACTGATGTATATTTTCCAAATAAATTAATACGTTTAAAATTTTGTGGTGAGTCGAACGCACCATCGGTCATAATATATTCTGTTGCTAAATAGGCATTCTGATTCTTTTGTTTTTCTAATAAATTAAAAAGTCCGACCGTTTTGAAAGTGTTAAATTGTCCCGCTTCAATACTTATCATATTTTTGTCTATTTTTTCTTTTGTTAAAAATGAAACATAACCTGCTGTAGCAAAGTCTCCTTTGTTTGCATAATAAGTTCCTTTTCCAAAATCTATTTTTTCGACCGTTTCTGGAATCACAAAATGCAAATCGGCATAACCTTGTCCGTGAGCATGAGAAACCATATTTACTGGCATTCCGTCTACTGAAACTGCAATATCTGTCCCGTGATCTATATCAAAACCTCTCAAAAACATTTGTTCTGCTTTTCCGCCACCAGCGTGCTGACCAATGAATAAACCTGGAACTTTTCGCAATATTTCTTGCGAAGAATTTACTGGAGTCGTTTGCAAATCTATTTTAGAAATGACATTCATTGCATTTAGTTTTGACTGAATAACTACTTGATCCAGATTAAATGCATTATCTTCTAAAACTATCGAAATATCATTAGATACAATCGTATATTCTAATTTCTTAAATCCTAAAGCTGTAATAGTTAATACATCTGAAATGTTCGTTTTATCGATATTAAAATTTCCAAATTCATCTGTGTGCGCGTGATACTTAGAATTTGTATTTAATAAATAAGCATTCTCAACAGGGTTTCCTAATGAATCTATTACTATCCCTTTTTGCATTTGTGCAAAACTCGAAAATGTAAGAAGTATAATTAGTGTTGTAAAAAATGTTTTCATTATAATTTATTTATCTTTTGTTTTTCAGAATCGTTATTTTTTTCATATTCGGCAATTTGAGATTTTAGTAAATAAAAATCGGGCGAATTGTATTTTTTAGAAACGAAATCGATAATTCGTTTTGCTTCGGTTGTATTTTTCTCATAAGAAAAAGCAATCCAAGCAATTCCTTTTAGTGCATACGAATTGTTAGGTTCTACTGCTAATGTTTTTAAGTAATAATCATAAGCAATTTTTATATTTCCTGCATGACCATTTAAATCTCCTAGATTAGAAAATGCCCAAATTTTTGATTCTTTATTATCGTTTGAAATTGCTATATCTCTTGCTTTTTCCATAAATGAAATCGCAGTTTTCAAATCTCCTAAATGATCATTCCATTTCGAAATTCTAATTAAGAAATCAAAATCTTTCATGTTTATTAGAAAATTTAGATTTTTTTGAGCCTCAGTATAATTCCCCAATTCCATATTCACATCAAAAAGTAATTTCTGAGTTTCTATCATTCCTTCCCCAATATCCAAAGCTTTATTAGCTAAAACTAAAGCCTCTTTAAAACGATGTTGTGAAATATAATTTCTACTTAAAGAACGAATGTTTTTTACATCAGAATATTTCAAAGCTTCGTTCGATTTTATCAATAAATCTTCGCTTTTATACAAATCATTAATATTTCCTCTTATTTCAAATAATTTCGAGTAATTTGAAGCTATTTGAGATAAATAAGTAATTTGATTTGGTGCTGCATCGAATTTTTTTTGCCAAAAATCTATTTCAGAATTTGTAAAATCTAATGATTTATTTTCTTTCATCTCTAGAAAGACATTGTAATCTTTTGGGTTGGTAACTTTTTCTGATTTTTTTTCGCAACTAATAATTACTAAAGTCGTAAAAAATAGAATTACAAAATTGAATATTTTCATTGCGTTTGGTTTTTTGTCTATTCTTTTATAAAATTAGAGCGTATAATTTTTATACGCTCTAATTTTTAATAATTTACCAAGCAGAAGCTAGGTAAGGAAATGAGGCAGAAAAGGGTTTGTCATTTGCATCTACGTGATCTGAAGTAAGTCCTGCATTTGAACCTCCAGTTGGACCTCCAAAAATCAAAAGTAATTCAGTATCAATAACGTCATCAGCTAGAGCACGTCCAGTTAGTACATTTGTTCCGTCAAAAAATGTAGTTGTTCCTGTTTTTGCAACACCTAAAACGTCAGTAGCTAACAACCCTGTAAGTTGAGCAGCTGTTTGACCTAATGCATTTGTTGTGTATCCAGCATTTAAAGCCAATAATCTTGACTGAAAAACAGACTGATAACTAGCACCCATAGTTGAAGGAATTGCAACGTTAAAAGCATCTTTAGGAACTCCAGAGGCAATAAAAACAGTATTTATCGCTGGTCTACCCATTTGATCTTTTTGTACATAAGTTCCAGAAAAATCTGTTGTTGGTGCTGTAGGTACTGCATCATCATCATTATTACAACTTGTAAACATTGCGATTCCTACAATTGACAATGCTATAATTTTAAATTTATTTGTTTTCATCTTTTTTACTTTTATTAAAAATTAAATTATTGTTTTTGTTTAGTTTCTGCCCAAACATTAATAGTTGTAGAAGTTCCTAACATAGATTTTGGCACTTCAACGATTGTAGATAAAACATTAGTTCCAGCAAAAGTATCCGTTCCAGGATTATTAAATCCAGTTGCAGTTGATCCTAGTATTGCATTAAACTGACTTAAGTCAAAAAAGAATGGATCATCTCTTGGTCCTGCAAAAAACTTCATTCCGTTTGAAGTTGAAGTGATTGCAGTTTGTCCGTATTGAGAAATATCAACACTTCCTGAAGCTGCATTAGTTTTTACAGTACTAGATGTTCCTGTTGTTCCTGGAGCAGTTGGTCCAAAAAAGTACATTTTACCATCTCTTCTAATCGCTTGAATAACTAAGTCTTCTACATTATCACCATTGTTATCAATATTAATCTCTGTCAACACATTTTCATTAAATGTAGCTGCACCTGTTGCACCTGGACTTAATAATCCTTGAGTATTTACTACAAACACCATATTGTTTGTATCTTGACCTTGAAAAGCATAGACATCTGTAATGTCATTTGCGTTACCTGCTACTGCTGGAGCATCTGCGTGGTCAGCAGCAATTAATAATAGACCTGAAATCGCTACAAACGATAGACCTAAATACATTTTTGTTTTTTTCATTGTTTTATATTTTTTAATGATTATAAATTGATTTACGGAGAATAGTTATTTATGGTTTTAAAAAAATAAAATTATTTTTAAAATTATTTTTAAACTACTGATTATCAATTATTTAAAAATAATTTATTTTTAAATAATTTTGAAACCAATCATAATTATCATATTAAGTAAAGTTTACATAGATTTGTATTAATCAAAAAAACATTTTATGTCACAAGAAGAAGTTTTAGTATTAATAAAAGAAAAAGACAGCCGAGCCTATACCATATTATACGATATGTACTCTAAAAGTCTTTTTGCAGTTATTATTAATTTAGTCAAAGACAGAGAAGAATCTGAAGATGTGTTACAAGAAGTCTTTGTAAAAATCTGGAAAAATATAGATTCTTATAATGAAAGTAAAGGTCGTTTTTATACTTGGGCGCTTAATATTGCTCGAAATACTAGTATAGATAAAATGCGTTCTAAAAATTTTAACAACAGTAAAAAAAACCTATCGTCAGATAATTTCGTACATCTACTAGATGACAGTAACAAACTTACTAATAAGATTGATACTATTGGAATTCAAGAGTTTGTAAAGAAGCTAAAACCAAAATGTATTGCCATAATAGATTTATTATTCTTTAAAGGCTATACACAACAAGAAGCTTCCGAAGAATTAGAGATTCCTTTAGGAACTGTAAAAACACAAAATAGAAATTGTATTAACGATTTAAGAAATTTTTTACACGTATAATTATGGATACAAAAGAATATATAGAATCCGGGATATTAGAACTTTATGTTTACGGTTTACTCGACGAAACCCAAAACCTAGAAGTTGCACAGATGGCGAAAAAATACAAGGAAATTGATGTTGAAATTATTTCTATAGAGAAAGCGATAGTTAATCTTTCAACCAGTTTTTCACCTTTCTTATCGGTAGAAAATTTTGCTAAAATAAAATCTAAACTAGATCTAAAACATACGAAAGTAATAGATTTAAAACCGAAAAACAATCGATTGAATTATATAGGTTGGGCAGCGGCGGCAGTATTCCTTTTAGGAATTGGTTACCAATATAATCAACAATTAACTTTTGAAAATGATATTGTTACTCTTGAAAAAGAGAAAACAAAATTAAACGAAGTAGTTGTTTCTGCTGAAAACAAAAATAAGCAAACCAAAGAAGCTTTAGCTGTAGTTCGTGATTCTAGGAATACAGTAATCCTTCTTGCAGGGCAAGCTGTTGCACCAACAGCATCTGCAAAAGTATATTGGAACAAAAAAACACAAGTTGTTTATGTAGACGCTTCAGGCTTGCCAGAACCACCAGAAGGCATGGTTTATCAAGTTTGGTCACTGAAACTAAAACCTGCACTTACACCTACAAGTATTGGATTATTATCTGACTTTACAGCAGAAAATAATAAAATATTTGCAGTCAGTAACACCGGAAACGCAGAAGGTTTTGGAATTACACTAGAACCTACTGGCGGAAGCAAATCGCCTACTATGGAGCAATTATATACATTAGGAACAGTATAAAAAAGACTCATATATTAAAAAGTAAAACCACTCAAATTGAGTGGTTTTACTTTTTAATATATTTAGCTAATGCCAAAATATATAATATTAAAGAAGCAAATAAACAGCTAATTTCGAAAGCAAAGTTACCATTTGATGTTCGTGCTAAAAGCATAAATACAGTTCCAAATATAAATAAATGCAACGGATTTAAGCTTTTGTAATATTCAGTTAGTTTACTCATATCTTATTTAAAAAAAGAATCTACAAATTCGTATTTATTAAAAACCTGTAAATCGTTTATACCTTCTCCAACTCCTATATATTTTACAGGAATTTGAAATTGGTCAGAAATTCCTATGACTACGCCTCCTTTTGCAGTTCCATCAAGTTTTGTAACGGCTAGACAAGTAACTTCGGTTGCGGCAGTAAATTGTTTGGCTTGCTCGAATGCGTTTTGACCAGTAGAACCATCTAGAACCAACATCACGTCGTGTGGTGCGTCTGGAATTACTTTTTCCATAACACGTTTTATCTTGGTCAATTCGTTCATTAAACCAACTTTATTATGCAAACGACCAGCAGTATCTATAATGACAACATCGGCATTTTGAGCTACCGCACTTTGCAATGTATCAAAGGCTACTGATGCTGGATCACTTCCCATTTGTTGTCTTACGATAGGCACTCCTACTCTATCGGCCCAAATTTGTAATTGATCGATAGCGGCGGCTCTAAAAGTATCTCCTGCACCTAATACTACGCTATATCCTGATTTCTTAAACTGATTGGCTAATTTTCCAATAGTTGTTGTTTTTCCTACTCCATTTACACCAACTACCATAATTACGTATGGTTTTTTATTCTTTGGAACTTCAAATTCTGTAGCTTCACCTGAATTGGTTTCTGATAAAAGTCCAGCTATTTCTTCACGAAGTATGATGTTGAGTTCGTCGGTTCCTAGATATTTATCGTTAGAAACACGAGCTTCTATTCTTTGAATGATTTTTAGTGTGGTATTGACTCCTACATCTGATGAAACTAGAACTTCTTCAAGATTATCGAGAACATCTTCATCGACTTTCGATTTTCCCGCTACGGCTTTTGTTAGTTTTGATAAAAAAGAAGTGCTAGATTTTTCTAGTCCTTTGTCTAGGTTCTCTTTTTTTTCGGAGGAGAAGATTTTTTTAAAAAAATTCATTTGGTTTCTATTTTTAGATTATTGGATTGTTAGACTATTAGACTAAGAACCCGAAAATTTAATAGAAGCCTTATTGTTGTCATTTAGCCCTGATGGAAACGGAAATCCTTTTTCTTGCTTCTTTAGCAAGGAAAAGATTGAGTGGACAGCAGGAAAATGGTCTAATAAAATGCGTTACTGTTTTGCTTCTAAAAAAATTATGCACAAATATAAAATAAAAAAAGCTACTTCCGAAAGAAAGTAGCTTTAGTATATTGTTATGTTAGATTATTTCTTTTTTAAGAATGTATCTACTTCTTCTGGTGTCATAATTGCTTCCACAAAAGTATAAGCACCAGTTACTGGAGATTTTACCATTTTGATTGCTTTAGATAATCTCTTAGAAGCTGTTTGTAAAGTTGCTACGGTTTTCTTTGCCATGACTTATATTATTTAATTTCTTTATGAACAGTTACTCTTTTCAATACTGGATTGAATTTTTTGATCTCCAAACGATCTGGAGTATTCTTTTTGTTTTTAGTTGTAATGTAACGTGAAGTTCCAGCTACGCCAGAAGCTTTGTGCTCAGTACATTCTAAAATTACTTGGATTCTATTACCTTTCTTTGCCATCTTGCTATATAGTTTTTAGGACCGGATTATTTTATAAATCCTTCTGACTGCGCTTTTTTCAAAACTGCAGAAATTCCGTTTTTGTTAATCGTTTTGATTGTAGAAGCTGCTACTCTTAGAGTAATCCATCTGTCTTCTTCAGGAAGGTAAAAACGCTTTTTAATCAAGTTCACAGAGAATTTTCTCTTTGTCTTGTTCATTGCGTGAGAAACGTTATTTCCTACCATCGCTCTTTTACCAGTAAGGTCACAAATTCTTGACATTATATTATCTTTTATCGTTATTCAAAATTCAGAGTGCAAAAGAACGAAAAATAAATGGTTGTAGCAAATTATTTTTAGTAGTTTTTTAAAATTTCTTTATAAATTATTTCTAAAGCTTGATTTACACTTCTATCTATCACTTTCTCACGGGGTTGACCAAAATTAAATTTTTCAGAAAAAACACCTTTTGGAGTGGCTATTGCAATAAAAACTGTTCCAACTTCGGCATCTGCATCTCCTTTATTCGGACCTGCATTTCCTGTTGTTGCAATTGCAAAATCTGTTTTGAACATTTTTTGAGATTGAGAAGCCATTGCCTCGGCAACTTCTTTACTGACTACTGAAAATTCATTAATCAATTCTTGTGAAACACCTAAAACATTTACTTTTGTTTCAGTTGCATAACTTACAACACTTCCTTTAAAATAGTTCGAAGAACCTGAAACCGAAGTTAATACCGAAGCTATTTTCCCGCCCGAACAACTTTCTGCAGTAGAGATAGTTAATTTCTTTTCGGTTAATAGTTTTCCAAAAACAACTTCGATTGTTTCGTCTTCTTCAAAACCAACAATGCAATCGGAAATGATTAATTGTAATTTTTCAACTTGTATCTTAATTTCGTTTTGTAATAAATTTTCGTCAGTTCCTCGGGCAGACAATCTTAATCTTACTCGTCCCGGACTTGGCAAATAAGCCAATTTGATAAATTCAGGTAAATTGTCTTCCCAAGTTTCTATTCTTTCGGCCAATAGGCTTTCTCCAACACCGTAAGTTAAAATGGTTTTATGAATGATAAATGGTCGTTCGTATTTTGCTATTAGTTTTGGAATTACCTCGTTTTCCATCAAATATTTCATCTCGTACGGCACTCCTGGCAAGGAAATAAAAACGGTATTTCCCTTTTGCAACCACATTCCTGGAGCTGTTCCTACTTGATTAAAAAGCACATCACATTTTGAAGGAACAAGTGCTTGATCTTGATTTAGTTTTGTGATTGGTCGTTTAAAATATTGTTCTATAAGTTGCGTAACGTGAGCCAATACTTTTTTATCAATTATTAACTCATCATCAAAATATTCGCATAAAGTTTTCTTGGTAATATCGTCTTTTGTTGGCCCTAAACCACCTGTTATAATGACAACATCGACTTTATTTTGCAATGACGAAAGGGTTTTTAGAATATGCTGTTTGTCGTCAGTAATTGAAAGCATTTCGTGTACACCAATTCCTATTTTGTCTAAAAATTTGGCTATTACGCCCGAATTTGTATCGACGATTTGTCCAATAAGGATTTCATCACCTACAGTTACTATGGTTGCTTTCATTTTGAATTTAGATTTTAGATTTTGTGACTTTGGACTTTAAGACTTACAAATTAAAATCTTTTTTAATTTCAGCCAAAGCCAAATCTATACGCCCTGACATACTTTTGTATATTTCTTTAATTTCTTTTTTCTTTCCTTTATCTTTAGTCCATTGTTCAATTTGTAGAATGTCTTCATAAGCTGATTCCATCCCTAACAAATCGAGTGTAGGTTTCACTTTATGAGCATAACCGTATGCATGTGAGTAATCTTTAGAGTTTATTCCTACTTTAATTTGTTCAATATCCGAAGGCACTTCTTCTACAAAAAGATTTACTATTTGCAATACAAAGTCTTTATCATCGTCAGAAATTGCGTAAACTTTTGCTAAATTATAATATATTGCCATCCTTTATTTTACTTGAATTCTAAATAATTTATTATCTTCTAAGAAACCTTCTAAAACATCGTTGGGATTTACTTTTGCAACTCCTGCTGGCGTTCCTGTAAAAATAATATCTCCAATTTTTAGGGTAAAAAATTGTGAAACATAAGCGATTAATTCGTCTATTTTCCAGAGCATCATATTTGCATTTCCTTTTTGAACGGTTTTACCATTATTGGTTAACTCAAATGTAAGATTTTCCAGCGAATTGAAATCTTTTTTCGATAAAAAGTCACCAATAATCGCTGAACCGTCAAAAGCCTTTGCTTTTTCCCAAGGCAAACCTTTGTCTTTTAGTTTTTGTTGCAAATCACGAGCTGTAAAATCGATTCCAACGCTAATTTCATCATAATATTTATGTGCAAACTTGGCGTCGATATATTTTCCCACTTTGTTTATACGCACAATAATTTCGATTTCATGGTGAATATCATCACTAAATTCAGGAATTACAAACGGATGTTGTTTAAGTAAAATAGCAGAATCCGGCTTTAAAAAAACCACGGGCTCTGTTGGACGTTCATTTTGCAATTCGGCAATGTGTTCGGTATAATTTCTACCTATACAGATTATTTTCATTTTTTATCAAGGTTCTAAGACACTAAAATTCTAAGGTTCTGAGTTACTAAATAACTCAGAATCTTAGAAACTTACTTTGTATTTAACTTTCTCAATTTAATCGCTGTTAAAACCTTTTTGGTATATAATGGAAAGTCGGCATTTTGAATCCAACTAAAATAACCTGGTTCAGCTTCTAAAACTTTGTCTACTTTTACTCCTTTATGTTTTCCGAAGGCAAAAATCTCTTCATTATCTTTATCAAAAGCAATCATTCCAGCAAAATCTGCAATTTTTTTTCTGGTTGTAAATTCTGAAAGCGATTTCATATCGTTTTCTAATTCCGGATATCGATCGAGTTGTGCTTTTAGAATTTCGTATGTTGCCATTGTATCCGCTTCGGCAGAATGAGCATTTTCTAATGATTTTCCTGTATAAAATTTTAGAGCTGCACTTAGAGTGCGTTCTTCCATTTTGTGAAAAACAGTTTGCACATCGACAGAAACCCTACCTTTCATATCAAAATCGACGCCTGCACGAAGTAATTCTTCTGCCAATAAAGGAATATCGAATCTATCGGAATTAAATCCTGCTAAATCGGAATCTTTGATTATATTATAAACTTGCGAAGCCAATTCATTAAAAGTGGGTTCGTTAGCTACTTTTTCGTCTGTTATTCCGTGTACTGCTGTGGTTTGTGGTGGAATTGGAATGGTGGGATTTACCAACCAAGTTTTAGTTTCCTTGTTTCCGTTTGGAAAAACTTTAAATATTGATATTTCTACAATTCGGTCTTTTCCAATATCGATTCCTGTGGTTTCAAGATCGAAAAAGCAAATTGGGCGGGTTAATTTGAGTTCCATTTAGTTTGTTTGTGTTATTACAAATGTAAAAGTTTAAACACAGATTTCACAGATTTATTTTATAAAATTTATTACTAACATTAAGGATTTACATGAAATTAAAAAAAACATAAAATTCCGAGGCAAAAGTCCCTAACTAGCCATGACAGCAGCGTTATCCTTTTTCTTTTTTCTTTAAAAAGGGAAAGATATAGCGTATGGCAGGATTAGCTCCTAAAAAAAAGCGATTCAAAACTTGAATCGCTTAATTTCTATTGTTATTTATTTTTAAAAATCTCTGTTTACATCAAACGCTTCAAGATAATCTGCAACGCGTTTTACGAAGCTTCCTCCTAATGCACCATCTACAACTCTGTGGTCATAACTGTGTGATAAGAACATTTTTTGACGAATCCCAATGAAATCACCTTCTGGAGTTTCGATAACTGCAGGTACTTTTCTGATAGCACCTAAAGCTAAGATTCCCACTTGTGGTTGATTAATAATTGGTGTTCCGAAAACAGAACCAAAAGTTCCCACGTTAGTCACTGTATAAGTTCCACCTTGTGTGTCGTCTGGTTTTAATT
>NZ_JBDTQE010000046.1:0-22458 GCF_039932285.1 Flavobacterium sp. | reverse complement strand
TACAGCGTACCACTCATTATCTGTTGCTGGAGTTCTACTTGTCCAAGTAATTCCATCTGGACTTGTCATTACTCTGTTTCCCGTTCCACTATTACTAACAGCAACAAACAGGCTGTTACCATAGGTTACAGAATTCCAATTATTATTTGCTGCTGCGGTTCTAGTTGTCCAAGTAATTCCATCAGGGCTAGTCATTACTATGTTACTGCCAACAGCTACAAACTTACCGTTAGCATAGATTACAGATCTCCATTGACTACCTGGTGCAGACGAACTCCTGGCTGTCCAAGTGGATTGAGCAGTAGAAGCTAATGACGTAAATAAAAGATAGCTTAAAGTAGCAACTAAAAATGTAATTTTTTTCATTTTTCTGAGATTTAAGATTATTTGACAAATTTACTTGGCAAAAAACTAAACCTATTCACGGTAATCAGTGAATTTGAAAAAATTATTTTATATATCCCAATCGTGCCGATTCCATTATCATTCCTGCCACATTTTTTACGTTCAGTTTCTGAAAAATTCTTTTTCTGTGGCTTTCAATAGTATTAATAGACAGGCTTAATTTTTCGGCAATTTCATTTGAAGTAAATTCATTACCTATCATATTTACAATTTCAATTTCTCTATCGGTCAATAATGCGGTTTGCGGTTTTTGAAACTGCGATGTTAAAAAAAGATATTCGTTTGATACATATACTTTATCATCAAAAACAGTTTTAATGGCTGCAAATAAAATCTCTATAGGATATTTTTTATTTACATATCCTTTTACACCTATATTTAATAGGTTTTCGACCAAAGTAGTACTAGAAAGACTCGAATGTGCAATTATTTTACATGTAGGATAATTACTTAAAACGAAATTAAATAATTCTAATCCTAAAATATCATCAGCAACAATATCTAAAACTAAAACATCAGGTTGTTGTTGTTTTAAAAACTCGTGAAAAGTAATTTTGTCATTGGCAGTAAAAAGTAATTTTATGTTTTGGTGCAAAAACAATTCATTAGTAATGGCACTAATAATTAAGGGATGATCATCAAAAATTGCTATGGATATATTTTGCATTTTAATTTTTTTTCAAAAAAACAACTAAAAAAAAACAATTCATTAACGGAAAACCATTAATTGATATTGCATTTAAAAAAAACAATTGTACCTTCATTTTCTATACTTTCTATTCGAATTTCGCCACCATTTTGATGTAATAATTCGCTAACAAAATGCAATCCTAAGCCAAAACCTGATTCGAAATTTGTTCCAATACTTGAAATACTTTTTCCTTTTAATAGCGAATCTACTTTTGATTTTTCGATTCCTGTTCCAAAATCTTGTACGTAATACTCATTACTATCCTGATTAAATCCAACAATTATATTGTTTTCTTGATAACTAAATTTGATGGCATTACTGATAAGGTTTCTCAAAATTATTTTTAAAATATCGGTGCTAATCTTAATTATTTTTTCTTGAGGCACATCGTTTATCAGTTGAATTTTTTTTGTTTTTAACAAATAATCTAATTGATTTGTTATGGCGTTTGTTTCTATATAAACATTGGAAATTTCTGTTTCTCTATCTGCCATGCCTAATTCTTTCTTCGACCATCCTAGTAGGTTTTCTAAAACAAGATTGGCCTGTTTTAAGTCGTCTTGAATTTTAAATTTATTGGCTTCAAAATTTTTAATATCTGAATCTACTTTTAATAGCACTTCTAAATTAAGCATTGGACTTCTGAAATCATGGGAAATTACCGAAAATATTTTTTGGTTTAAAAGATGTAACCGTTCTAATTCTTTATTGGTTTGTTTTTGTTTTTTGGAAATATAAAAGATATAAAAAAGAAAAGTTGTCAATAAAATTAATCCGAAAACAACAATTAAAAGAGCAATTTTTTGAGTTCTTATATCTTTTTCTTTTTCTAAATTACTTTTCTTTAATTTTTTGTTTTGATCTTCTTTTATTTTCGTTTTGTAAATGGTTTCAATTGAATCTAATTTTTGATCTCTATTTTCTTGTTTTATTAACCCATCAATTGCATATAGTTCATTTATTAAATTGATACTTTTTTCTGTTTTTTTATTTCTTATAGATATCTCTATTAAACTTTTAATAATATTTAATTTGCTTTCCAAATTAAAATTGCTACAATGTTCTGCTAAATTTAAACCTTTTGAAATTAATTTTTCTGCCATTTCAAAGTTGCCTTTTTCACCATATCTTTTAGCTTGCTTAATAAATAATTCTATAGCTAAACAAGAGTCATATTTATTTGCAACGTCAATTGCTTTTTGATACTCGAATATCGCATTATCATACTTTTTAAAATCAGCATAGCAACCACCTAAAATAGAATGTAAAATGATGTACTTATTTGGACTTGTAGTTGGGTTTATTTTGGTACTAATTTTAAAAGCATAATTATATGATTCTTTAAAATCTTGAATGGTGTAATATAAGTCCGCCAAATTATATATACTATTAATATAAATTTCCTGAGAGTTTTTTTGTTCTGTGGCGTGTTTTATGGATTTTTTTAAATACTCAATACCATCTTTCTGTCGGTTCATTTTACTGTAATACAAACCCTTATAATAGTAGCCATATTGAAGTTCAATTGGACTTAATTTATCTTGGTCTAAAAAAAAATCAAGTTTTGAATTAAACAGAATTAAATTTTCATTGCTGTTTTGTATTTCATAATCAATAATAAGTTTTGTAAGTCTGGCACTGTTGTTTTGTGCTTTAACAAACAAAAAATTTAAGTATAAAACAAATATGAAATTTATTTTTTTCATGTTCAAATGTACAATTAATTTTATTTTCAAAAAATCGTCAAAATAAAAGTATATTCTTTTTACCTTTACCTAAAACATACAATATCAAAATATGGAAGCGCCTTTTGAAAGCAACCCACTGATTGACAGACTACCAAAACATTTAAAACAGTTTATCAAACCACAAGATTATAGTGACTACACTCCTATAAACCAAGCGGTGTGGCGTTATGTGATGCGCAAAAACGTAGATTATTTATCAAAAGTAGCTCATGAATCTTATCTTTTAGGATTAGAAAAAACAGGACTCGAGATAAATAATATTCCAAATATGTATGGCATGAACCGAATTCTAAAAGAAATTGGTTGGGCTGCAGTTGCTGTTGATGGATTTATTCCGCCTAATGCTTTTATGGAATTTCAAGCGTACAATGTCCTTGTTATTGCTTCCGATATTAGACAATTAGAACACATAGAATATACTCCTGCTCCAGATATTATTCACGAAGGAGCTGGTCACGCACCAATTATTGCCAATCCAGAATATGCCGAATATTTACGTCGTTTTGGCGAAATAGGCTGCAAAGCCATTTCATCTTCTCGTGATTACGAAATGTACGAAGCAGTAAGATTATTATCGATAGTTAAAGAAGCCGAAGGAACACCACAAGCCGAAATTGATGCTGCCGAAAAACAAGTAGATTACTTGCAAAATAATATGGGAGAAATGTCAGAAATGGCACAAATTAGAAATTTACACTGGTGGACGGTTGAATATGGTTTGATAGGAACGGTCGAAAACCCAAAAATATATGGTGCTGGTTTGCTTTCCTCTATTGGGGAAAGTGCTTGGTGTATGACTGACAACGTCATCAAACTTCCCTACTCTATTGATGCCGTAAACCAAAGTTTTGACATTACAAAACCCCAACCTCAGCTTTTTGTGACACCAGATTTTGCTTATTTAAGTGAAGTTTTAGAAGAATTTGCAAACAAAATGGCTTTGAGAACTGGCGGATTGTCTGGTATTCAAAAACTAATTAACTCGAATGCGATTGGAACTATCGAAATGAGTACTGGAATTCAGGTTTCAGGGTTATTTACTAATGTGATTGAAGATGACGGAAAACCCGTTTATATTCAAACTACAGGAAAAACAGCTTTATCTTATAGAGAAAAAGAATTAGTAGGTCACGGAAAATCTTATCATGCTGAAGGTTTTGGAAGTCCAATTGGAAAACTAAAGGGAATTAATCTCGCTATCGAAGACATGAGTCCTCGAGATTTGAAAGCTTACGATATTTATGAAACTGGAAATGTTAGACTTGAATTTGAAGGAAACATTATAGTTTCTGGCGAAATTATTACAGGTTCACGCAATTTGCAAGGAGAAATTATATTAATTAGTTTCAAGAATTGTACAGTTACTCATGGAGAAACCATTTTGTTTCAACCAGAATGGGGAATTTATGATATGGCTGTAGGTAAAAAAGTGATTTCTGCTTTTTCTGGCCCAGCCGATGTGCATAGTTTCGATATGATTACACATATTCCTTCATCAAAAACTATCAAATCTAAAAAAACATCTGAACGTGAGGAGTTAGAAGGTTTGTACCAAAATGTACGTACTATTCGCGAAGGAAAATCGACTAATTTATCATTAGAGAATACTTTTGAAAAAATAATTCAAAATCACCCAAAAGATTGGTTACTTTCAGTAGAAATACTAGAATTAATAAATGCTAAAGACAGTGTTTTAGCATCAAAAGTAATTTCTCATTTAGAAGCTTTAAAAAATTCTAGACCGGAAGTAAAAAAACTAATTAGTAATGGTTTAGAGCTGATTTTCGAAAAAGAATCAGTATAATTAGGACTTTATTTTAGTAGAGAAATCACTTTCTTTTACAATAATATTTCCTTCATACTGTAATTTCCAACCCATACTATTGGTTAGAATTAGCATTTTAGACAATTCGGAAATCAATCGATTTTGAGCATTAGATTTCAACGTCGATTTTTCAATTTTTTTGGATAAACTTGCCTTAGCTTGTTTGTTTATTTTGTTATAATCATCGCCTGTAAATGGGTTCAGTTTGCTTTGATCTACGTTGTAAAACTGAATATCTGGTGAAATTTTTATTTCTTCCTTTGGAATATTAAGAATCGTAATTATCTTATTTTTTTCATCAATGTCATATTTCATTTGATGCAAATCGTAGGCAACAGTCACATCGGCATTTACTACGATTAGTGCTTTTTTGTCAAAAGAAATCATACCCCCAAAATAAGTATCTTGGTCTTTATAAGTTAAAACTTCAGCAAAATGACCTTCGGTAACCACAAGTTTTCCAACATTTACAATCTGTTGTTGAATAAGTGCCGTACTATTTTCTAAAGTAGAATCATCGCTTTTTTTAAATGTACAAAATTTGAATAGTATAAAAACGGCGACTATGATTCCTATTGCTGATAATATTCTATTTCGCATTTTATTATTTTTTATAAAAATATAAAATTAAGCTGAAAACAAAACATATAGAGTTATAAAGAAGTAAAATATTATTTTAATTTCAAATAACTCATCTCTTTTAAACTTTAAACACTTGACCATTAAGTCATAAATTTCTCGTATTTATAAAAGTAAAAAATCTTTATTTATGCGTATTTTTGTAATGAACTATGAATATAATTAATCAAAACATTCAGATTAACAATAATACAATCACGTTATCTATGAAGCGTGAAGATTTGTTACATCCGTTTGTATCAGGAAATAAGTTTAGAAAACTAAAATATAATATTCTTAAAGCCAAAGAGCATAATTATGAGAAGCTCATTACATTTGGTGGTGCTTTTTCAAACCATATTGCAGCAGTTGCATTTGCTTGTCAGGAAGCAGGAATTCAATCCGTAGGAATCATTAGGGGTGACGAACTGGCAGATAAAATTGAAGATAATCCAACTTTACTTTTTGCACAAAATTGTGGAATGAAATTTGAGTTTGTTTCTCGTGAAGAATATCAAAATAAAACATCCGAATCATTTATTTCTAAATTAAATTACAAATATGGAAATCATTATTTACTTCCTGAAGGTGGCACAAATGAATTAGCAATACTTGGTTGTGAAGAAATCTTGACAAATAATGATTTTCATTTCGATTATATTTGTTGCGCTATAGGAACAGGAGGTACAATTTCAGGAATAATAAATAGCAGTCACTCAAACCAAAAAATTATTGGATTTCCAGCGTTAAAAGGTGATTTTTTGAAAGATGAAATTCGTAAGTTTGCAAAAAATAATAATTGGGAATTAGTTACAGATTATCATTTTGGTGGCTATGGAAAAATAACCGCCGAGTTAGTTGATTTTATAAACCAATTTTATATGAATACTCAAATCCCTTTAGACCCTATTTATACAGGAAAAATGGTTTATGGTGTAATGAATTTATTAGCAAATAATTATTTCCCAAACGGCTCTAAAATACTAATGATTCATACAGGAGGATTACAAGGAATAAAAGGGATGAATAAGTTATTAGAGAAGAAAAAAATGAACAAAATAGTTTTTTAATGAAGATGAATAAAATAGCATTTTTCATATTATTATCATTATTAGCAAGCTGTGGTGTTTCTAAACCAACTACGCAGCCTAAAAAAACGGTGCATACAACTCAAAAACCAGTTAATAAACAAAAAACTGAAAATTCTCCTGAAAAAGTCTTGACAAAAATTCCTGAAAAAGAAAACACAATACAACCTAAAAGCGAAATTTTAGAAGCTACTCAAAAAGTAAGAGTTACTACAGAAATGGTTGTGGCTTACATTTCTCAATTTAAAGCAGTTGCAAAAGAAAATATGATTCGCGATGGTATCCCCGCAAGTATAACACTTGCACAAGGCATTCTAGAGTCTGGTGCAGGAACCGGAGATTTAAGTGTTCAAGCAAACAATCATTTCGGAATAAAATGTCACAAAGAATGGACAGGCGAAAGTGTAAAACACGATGACGATGCGCTACAGGAATGCTTTAGAAAATATAAACATGCGGAAGAGTCTTATAGAGATCATTCTTATTTTTTAACTAGTAGAGCATGGTACAAACCTTTGTTTTTATTGCCAAAAAACGATTACAAAGCTTGGGCAAGAGGACTTAAAAAAGCGGGTTATGCTACCGATGTAAAATATCCAGATAAATTAATTGGACTCATAGAAAGATACCAATTACAACAATACGATGCCGAGGTTTTAGGAACAGGCTTTTCAACAAAACCCACAGATCAAAAAGAAGAAATCACAAATGATAATAAATATAGAGTTGTAAAAGGAGATACTTTGTATTCTATTTCAAAAAAATTTAATATCACTATCGAAGAATTAAAAAAGAAAAATAATATTTTAGATAATTCCCTTTCATTAGGACAAAGCCTAATTGTAAAGTAATAAACTAAAATTTAATATTATATATAAAAGTAAAATGTTATATCAAAGAAGCAGTCAGTTATTTGTAGAAGCTGAAAAAGTAATTCCAGGCGGTGTAAATTCACCTGTAAGAGCATTCAAATCCGTAGGAGGAACTCCAATATTTGCAAAAAGTGCAAAAGGAGCTTATGTGTATGACGAAGATGGAAATAGATTTGTAGATTACATTAACTCATGGGGACCAATGGTTTTAGGTCATGCCTACGAACCTGTGGTAAACGCAGTAATTGAAAAAGCAAAACTAGGAACCTCTTTTGGTATGCCAACAGCATTAGAAACTGAAATTGCAAAGCTAGCAGTTTCTATGGTAGAAAACATAGATAAAATTCGATTTGTAAATTCAGGGACAGAAGCTTGTATGAGTGCCATTAGATTGGCTCGTGGGTTTACAAAGAGAGATAAAATAATCAAATTTGCAGGTTGTTACCACGGGCATTCCGATTCTTTTTTGATACAAGCAGGAAGTGGAGCCATAACTTTTGGTTCACCAAATAGTCCAGGAGTAACCTCAGGAACTGCAAAAGACACTTTATTAGCAAACTACAACGACATTCAAAATGTAAAAGATTTATTTGAGGCTAATAAAAATGAAATTGCAGCCATTATCATAGAACCTGTTGCAGGAAACATGGGATGTATTCCACCTCAGAAAGGTTTTTTAGAGGCTTTGCGACAACTCTGCGACAACAACAACACGTTGCTAATTTTTGATGAAGTGATGACTGGATTTCGTCTTGCAAAAGGTGGTGCTCAGGAATTATATGACATAAAAGCAGATATTGTTTGTTTTGGTAAAGTAATAGGCGGCGGATTACCAGTTGGCGCATTTGCAGCACGTAACGAAATAATGAATTATTTAGCACCTCTCGGACCTGTTTATCAAGCTGGAACATTATCTGGAAATCCTTTGGCAATGGCTGCGGGATTAGCGATGTTAAAAGCTTTAAATGAAGATCAAGAAGTTTTTACTAGATTACAAGAAAAAACAGCTTATCTAGAAAAAGGAATTGCCAGAGTGCTCACTTCAAATAATGTGGTACATACTATAAACAGAATCGGTTCAATGATTTCTGTTCATTTTGATGCAAATCCAGTTTTTGATTTTCAAACCGCAAAAAATGGAGACAACGATACTTTTAGAAAATTCTTCCACGGATTGCTTGCAGAAGGTATTTATATTGCACCATCAGCTTATGAAACTTGGTTTATTTCTGACGCTTTGACCTACGAAGATTTGGATTTTACAATTCGAGCGATTGAGAAGGTCTCTATTAATTTATGATCTCTTAAACTACTTATTAATTTTCCACTACTTGTAAAACAAGAAAAACATGAAACTCTTATATTCTTATTTAATAAAACACAAAACATTATTACTTTTTGCTTTAATAATGGCCGCTATAAACATTTGTTTTAGTTTAAGCGATTCGATTATTACAGGTAAATTGATGCAAGATTGTGGTGTAGGAATTGCAAAATACAAAGGCCAAGAACTTAATTTTATAAAAGCAGTGGGTTTTTGGATAGGGCTTTCTTTAGGAGCTGCAATGATCTCTAGAATTACTAAAAATTTTCAAGATTATTTTACCAATTTAGTGATTCAGCGTACTGGTGCCGAAATGTATACTGACGGAATTAAAAAATCTTTAGACTTACCTTATGAAGATTTTGAAGACCAACGAAGCGGCGAAACATTGAGTAAATTGCAGAAAGCGCGTACCGATTCGGAGAAACTAATTACCCTTTCTATTTCATTAATATTTCAAACTATTATTGGTTTTATTTTTGTGATTGTTTACATCTCTAGAATCGATTATCGCATTGCTTTTGTGTTTATACTAACAGCGCCAATTATTGCTTTCATTAGTTCTTTTTTAGGCAAGAAAATCAAAGTTGTTTCTAGAAGAATCGTACAACAAACTAATTCGCTTGCTGGATCAACAACAGAAAGTCTCCGAAACATCGAATTAGTAAAAAGTTTGGGATTAACACAGCAAGAAGAAGGTCGATTAAATTCGAATACACATAAAATTTTACACTTAGAAATAGAAAAAATTCGATTCATTAGAAGTTTAAGTTTTATACAAGGAACAACTGTTCATTTTATGAGAACATCTGTTGTTTTTACTTTATATTATTTCTTGTTCAGTAATAAGATAGTAGTGGGCGATTTACTTACCATGGTATTTTTTACCTTCTTTATTTTCAATCCATTACAAGAATTAAGTGCCTTTATTATTGCCAAAAATGAAACCAAAGTTTCGATGGAAAATTTCGAAAATTTATTAAATGCTAAATCTGAATTCCGTCCAGAAAACCCTAAATCGATAGGAAAAATTGCTTCTTTACAATTTATCAATGTTAGTTTCAAACACAAAACGGCAAAATATCCCGCGGTCGAAAATATAGATTTTCATATAAAACAAGGAGAAACAGTAGCGTTTGTTGGTCCATCTGGAGCAGGAAAAACAACTTTAGTAAAACTACTAGTAGGATTGTATCCGCCAGCTTTAGGTCAAGTATTGTATAACGGTATCGATTCTAACACTATCGATTTACTAGACTTACGCCAACAATTGGGATTTGTAACACAAGATGCACAATTATTTTCGGGTACTATTCGTGAGAATTTATTATTTGTAAAACCAGATTCAACCGATGAAGAATTACACCATGCTTTAAACAGAGCGAGTTGCGAAAATTTACTAAAACGTGCCGAAGATGGATTAAATTCGACCATTGGAGAAGGCGGAATTAAAGTTTCTGGCGGCGAAAAACAACGCTTGTCTATTGCACGAGCTATTTTAAGAAACCCAAATTTATTAATTTTTGACGAAGCTACTTCTGCTTTAGATTCGATTACCGAAGAAGAAATAAATACTACCATTAGAAACATCTCAGACCAAAACCGAATTACAGTTCTTATTGCGCATCGATTGTCGACCATTATGCACGCTGATAAAATATTTGTATTAGAACAAGGGAAAATTATCGAGCAAGGCAAACACGAAGATTTACTGGTTGAAAAAGGCTTGTATTATGCGATGTGGAGACAACAAATTGGGGAGAGGAAGTAAAAAACCCTTTCACCATTTTGAAAAATAGTTTTTCTTATTGATAAAATATTTGAACAACTAAACTACCAGATAAATTAGTTTCTGTTTTTTTAATAGGGTAATTACTATCGTTATAAGTATATGTCGAAAGTGAAGTACTAGTAGCAGCCGTATTTGTAGCACTATAAGTCGCTGAAATAATATTGTTTAGACAACCAAATTTACTTGTACTATATTCTGGTAGCTTATTATATCCTAAAACAGAATTAAATATATAATTTTTAGCATCATAAGTATAATTCGTGATTTCGGTTTCCATAATCCCATTAATAAGCTTATACTCTTCTCTTTTGGTCGCCAATCCATTTTGAAAAAAAACTTTATAATTCTCTGTATTTGTATTTTGAGTAGTTAAATTCCCTGAATATTTAGACAAACTAACTGTTCCATCGGTATTGTATGTATAAACATCTTTATAAGCTTGGTTTAAAGATGGTTTCAAATATAGCGTTTGCACTAATTTATTATTGCCATTGTATGTATAAGTTACTGTTCCATCAAGAGCATTGCTTCTATAAACAGCAATACCCGTTATCAAATCGTTTGTATAAGTGTAGCTATTATAATCAACATTTGAAAATTGAGATCGGGCAAGCTTGTTTCCAATATAAGAAAAATCTTGCGTTACTACATTAGTCCCATTGGTAGTAATAATCTTCATAGGTAATGTTCCGTTAGGGTTTGATGTTAGTGAAGTCGCAGTCGGTTCATCTCCACTTTTAGAACAAGCCGTAAAAGCAAGTGCAACAACAATTAATAACAATATGATTTTTTTCATTTTTGAAGATTTATTTAATTTGAGAAAAGAAAAAACGGGAACCTAAGCTCCCATTTTCTGTAATTTATTATAAACGGATTTTACTTGATAGAGTTAAATGTTTTTACTCATAGAAATACTGTGTAGTATTATCCAAAGTGACATTCTTTGTGAATATTTTTCTTTCGTAAGGAAAAAGCAAGTCGTTATACTTATACGTTCTTTTATAATTCGTTATTTCCGTTCCCCATACACCATTAACATAAGCATCGGCTGTAAGTTTTTTATTGGCAATATTAGCGGTACTAGTTCCATCAACATTATCCAATAATTTATTATAACCAATAATATTTATCGTTGGATTTTTCTTAAAATCATGACTGTATTCAGACCAACTGTCAATCAAACGGCCAGAAACAACTGGGTAATCTGTATTTAACTGACTCGTTATTTCACGCCCTGAAAAATAAATATCGCCGTCTGTATATAGTGTTTCCTGACTGTTTGACATATTGATGCTATGAATTTCATAATGAGCTCTTTCTTGATTTACATTGACAACATCATGAACATAATTCATTCTTTTCTTCGTAGTTTGTGTACCATTATAATCATACGTAATAATTTGTGTCATCTTATCATTTTGATAACTGTATTCTTTTTTTGATTTTAAAACAGTATTAGAATAAACTTCAATTTTTGTAATTAAATCACCTGTATAAGTAAACCTGGTTTCACTATTAATTATTCCATCATTAGAAACAATTTTATCAATTTTTCTTTCATTATATGAATACACATCGGTTGTAACAACACTACCTCTAGTAGTAACGGTTCTTTTCAGCAATATATTAACAGATTGATCAATTGGCACAACTGGCTCATCTTCATTTTTAGAACAAGATGTTAAGGCAAGTATTAAAACACTTAATAACAATATGATTTTTTTCATTTTTGGGGTTTTATAAATTTGTGTAAAGCAAAAAAAAAAACGAATTAATTAATATTTTGTCAGTTTATTTTTAGAAAATTTATATCTATTAATGTCGCAGAGACACGAATCGTATTAAAATAAAACACTACAATCCGCAAACTACTCTGGTAATTCCATCTTTAATTAATCCTTCATTAAAATTAATAAGTAAACCCAATTTTATTTTTGTAATTCTCAAATAAGTTAATAATTGTTTTGAATGTACTCTCGAAATTTGCTCAACAGATTTTATCTCAATAATTACTTTATTTTCAACTATTAAATCAGTTCTGAAACCTATATCAAGAAAAACATCATCCCAAATAACAGGAATTGGTTTTTGTCTTTCTACACTTAGTCCTCTTTTTACTAATTCATGATAAAGTATTGCTTCATAAACAGATTCTAATAATCCTGGACCAAGTTTAGTATGAATTTTATAAGAAACATCAACAATTATTTTTGAAATTTCGTTTTCTGTCATAATTTAATATTTTTCACACAAAGACGCTGAGGCGCAAAGCTATATTTTATAAATATTTATAATTCATCTATTCATTTACACTTTGCGCCTCTGCGTCTTTGCGTGAAAACAAACTTACTTCACAAACTCAACCGCTTTTTCCAAAGCTTCTTTTATTCCAGTAACATTTTTTCCTTTTCCTGATGCGAAAAATGGTTGTCCACCACCGTTTCCTTCAATATATTTTCCTAATTCTTTGATAACTGCATTCGCGTTTAAGCTTTTTTCTGTAACTAATTCTTTAGCAATATAACAATGAATATTTGGTAAACCATCTTCAATAGAAGCTAAAAACACAAACGAATTTGGTTTTACACTTCCCAATACTTGAGCTAAGTCTTTGGTCGAACTCATAGACAAATCAACTTGTTTCGACAAAAAGTTAATACCATTAATTTCTTGAAATTCTGAAATTAATATATTTTTCAATCCCTCAATTTTTTCTTTAAGCAATTGCTCGATTTGTTTTTTCAACTTCGCATTATCATCTTGTAATGAAACAACAGATTTTAAAATATCTTGCGGGTTTTTTAATGCAATTTTCACTTCTTCTAAAATGTTTTCTTGCAAAGCAAAATGTGATTTTACTGCATCGCTAGTAATCGCTTCGATACGACGAATTCCTGCTGCCACTGCACCTTCAGAAATGATTTTGAAATGCCAGATTTCGGCGGTGTTTTTCACGTGAATTCCACCACACAATTCCATGCTTTCTCCAAATTTAATCGCACGAACATTATCCCCATATTTTTCGCCAAACAAAGCCATAGCGCCTTCGTCTAAAGCTTGTTGAATAGGAATATTTCTTCTTTCTACCAATGGTAATTGCTGTTGAATTCTCGCGTTTACAAAATTTTCAACTTCAAGTAATTGCTCGTCGGTTACTTTACTAAAATGTGAAAAGTCGAAACGTAAATTATTTGGATTGACCAACGATCCTTTTTGTTCTACATGCGTTCCTAAAATAGTTCGCAACGCCAAATGCATTAAGTGTGTTGCTGAGTGATTTCTAGACGATAAATCTCGCAAATCAGCATTTACTTTTGCTACAAAACTCGCATTTACGTTCTCAGGCAATTGTTTTGCAAAGTGCAAAATCAGGTTATTTTCTTTCTTAGTATCAATAATATCAATGGTTTCGTTTGCCGAAACTAAAGTTCCTTTATCTCCTACTTGTCCTCCGCCTTCTGGGTAAAACGGCGTATTGTCTAAAACGATTTGGTACAAAACTCCGTCTTTTTTAGAATCTACTTTACGAATACGGGTAATTTTAACTTCGTTTTCCGTTTGGTCATAACCCACGAATGTTTCTACATTTCCTGGGATTAAAACTGACCAATCTTCTGTTGAAACTTCAGAGGCTGCACGTGAACGATTTTTTTGTTCTTGCATGGCAGCATTAAATCCAGCTTCATCAACTGTAAATCCATTTTCTCTTGCAATCAATTCAGTTAAATCTAAAGGAAAGCCATATGTATCATAAAGTTCAAAAGCCATACCACCAGTAACAACATACTCAGGATTATTTAATACAGGTGTTTTATCTATTAATTTTCTTAGATTAATTTGTTGTTCTAATTTAAGAATTCCATGGTCTAAAGTTCTTAAAAACGAAGCTTCTTCTTCACGAATTACATTGGTAACCAATTGTTGTTGCGATTTGATTTCTGGGAAAAATTCGCCCATTTGGTTTGCTAAAACTTCAACTAATTTATTGATAAAAGGTTCTTTGGTATTCAAGAACGTAAATCCGTAACGAATCGCACGACGCAAGATTCTACGAATCACATAACCTGCGCCTGTATTAGAAGGCAATTGTCCGTCTGCAATTGCAAAAGCAACGGCACGAACGTGATCGACAATAACACGAATGGCAATATTGGTTTTATTTTGTTCTTCTGATATGTTTTTAACTTCGTTTGAAGTATATTTTAATCCTGTAATTTGTTCTACTTTTTCGATTAGCGGTGTAAAAACATCGGTGTCATAATTTGATGTTTTTCCTTGCAATGCCATACACAAACGCTCAAATCCCATTCCGGTATCTACGTGTTGTGCTGGTAATTTTTCTAGAGAACCATCTGCTTTACGGTTGAATTCCATAAAAACGTTATTCCAAATCTCCACTACTTGTGGATGGTCATTATTTACTAAACTTTTTCCTGAAACTAAAGCTTTTTCTTCTGGCGTACGTAAATCGACATGAATTTCAGAACATGGTCCGCAAGGTCCTTGATCACCCATTTCCCAGAAGTTGTCTTTTTTATTTCCTAAGATGATTCGATCTTCGTCGATTAATCCTTTCCAAATATCCCAAGCTTCTTGGTCGAAAGGCACATTGTCTTCTTTACTTCCTTCGAAAACAGAAACATATAAATTTTCTTTTGGAATTTTATAAACTTCTGTCAATAATTCCCAAGCCCAATTGATGGCTTCTTTTTTGAAATAATCTCCAAATGACCAGTTTCCTAGCATTTCGAACATAGTATGATGGTAAGTATCGAAACCTACATCTTCGAGATCATTATGTTTTCCTGACACACGCAAACATTTTTGTGTATCTGCAATTCTTGGACTTTTTGGCGTGCCGTTTCCCAAGAAATATTCTTTGAATTGCGCCATTCCAGAATTGTTGAACATTAAGGTTGGATCGTCTTTAAGAACGATTGGCGCTGACGGAACGATAAGATGTCCTTTTGATTCGAAGAATTGAAGGAATTGTTTGCGGATTTCTTTTGATGTCATTTCTTGTGTTTAATCGGTTATTTGGTTATTTGTTGATTTGGATTTCGAATAAACGAATAACCAAATTAACGAATCAACCTTTATTTTGCCCCAGATTACTTCACTACACTTTCATTTACATCGGAGTTCAGTGAACTTCGTTTGTAGTGAAAAGCTTCGAGATTCAGAAAACTATTTTTTCTTGGGTTTGTAGAACGACCGAAGGAAGTTCCTGCAAACTCGTAGAAAAAAGATTTCTGGACGAGAACTTGTAACGAATAGCTGGATTAGGCACATACTAATAAAAATTTGTTTGCTAATTGAAACAATTTCAACATTAATTCGCCTAATATTTTGTTACTTTGTAATAACGACTGCAAAAATAGGATTTTTTAAAATATGAAGAAAGTAAAATACTATTACGATGCCGAAAATTTAGCGTATCGAAAAATAAAAACTAAAAAAACTAGAAGTTTTGGCTATATCGCCTTATTTTTATTGGCGTCAGCATTGTTCGGTTTTTTGTGTTTTGTTGTTTTATTAAATACGCCTTATTTTGAAACTCCAAAAGACAAATTGCTAGCCCGAGAAAATGAAAATTTAAAATTAAATTATACTATTTTAAATAAACAAATAGACCAATTAGATGCCGTTTTAGCGAATGTTGCTGATCGTGATAACAATATTTACCGTGTGTATTTCAACAACGCTCCAATTTCTGAAATGACGAAAAAGAAAGGAATTATTACCGAAAATAGGTTCAAACAATTGTTGGGTTACAATAATGAGCAACTGGTAACTAATACATCTGAACGTGTAGATTTGATTTCTAAACAACTCGCTATGCAATCGAAGTCACTTGATGAAATTTTGAAATTATCTAAAGCAAAAGAGAAGTTTTTAGGTTCTATACCTGCAATTCAGCCAGTAAAAAATGAGCAATTGAAACATATGGCTTCTGGTTATGGATACCGAAGTGATCCATTTACTAAAGCCAGAAAAATGCATGAAGGCATGGACTTTACAGCGCCAACAGGAACTCCCGTTTTTGCAACTGGCGATGGCGTTATACAAAGAGCGGACAATACTGCTTCGGGTTTTGGAAATCATATTGTGATTCAGCATGGTTTTGGTTACGAAACTTTATATGCACATCTAAGCAGATATAACAAACGAGTAGGACAACATGTAAATCGTGGAGACATTATAGGATTTGTAGGAAGTACTGGCCGTAGTGAAGCACCACATTGTCATTATGAAGTTCATAAAAATGGAAACCCCATCAATCCAATTAATTTCTACTATGGAAATATATCGGCAGTAGAATATACGGCTATTGCTAAATTAGCAACACAAGAAAATCAATCTCTAGATTAATGCACATCAATTTACCAAAAGATAAAAGATATTATAGCATGGGCGAAATCGCCACAGCTTTTGATGTAAACCAATCACTTATTAGGTTTTGGGACAAGGAATTTGACATTCTAAAACCAAAGAAAAATGCGAAAGGCAATCGAATGTTTACGCCTGAAGATGTAAAAAATTTGCAATTAATATTTCATTTAGTCAAAGAGCGTGGTTTTACACTTGAAGGTGCAAAAGTCCATTTGAAAGAAGATCAGAAAAAAACTTTAGACAAGTTTGATATTATTAGCAAACTAGAAACTGTTAAAGCACAATTATTGAGTATTAAAAATGAATTATAATTGTAACGAATTATAAAACAAACGACTAATTAGATAAAAAACTAACTTTAAAAACAAACAAAATGGATTTTAAAAAATTTTTACCTTGGATTATTGGGATTGGAGCAATTATTATCATAGCAATGTGGTATTTTGGAATTCAAAATACAGCTTTAGGATTTAATCAAGCGACTGAAAAAGAATGGGGAAATGTGAATACAGCTTATCAAAGAAGAAATGACTTAATTGGTAATTTAGTAAATACTGTAAAAGGTGCTGCCGATTTCGAAAAAGGAACTTTGACTGCTGTAATTGAAGCTAGAGCCAAAGCTACTTCTATGAATATTGACCCCAAAAATATTACTCCTGAACAATTAGCTGAATATAACAAAGCGCAAAGCGGCGTTTCATCTGCGTTATCAAGATTACTAGTAACTGTAGAGGCTTATCCTACACTAAAAGCGAACGAAAATTTCTTAAAATTACAAGATGAATTAGCAAGTACTGAAAATCAGATTTTGACCGCTAGAACTCGTTTTAACGAAAGTGTTCAAGAATACAATAGTTATGTTCTTGCTATGCCTCGTAATATGTTTTTAGGAAAATATAAAGAAAAAGCTTATTTCAAAGCTGTAGAAGGTGCTGAAAAACCTGTTGAAGTAAAATTCTAAAAAAATAATTAACCACAAAGTTCACAAGGAATACACAAATTTCACAAATAGTGTCCTAAGTGGAACTTAGAGAACTTTGTGGTTAAAAAAATCATACTAATGTCAAAAGTCGAAGAATTTTTAACTAAAGCTGAAGAACAAGAAATTATTGAAGCTATTCGTGTGGCCGAAAAAAACACTTCTGGCGAAATTCGCGTACACTTAGAAAAAAACATAACTACTGTAGCCTATGATCGCGCAGTAGAAGTTTTTAACGAATTAGAGATGTACAATACTAAAGATTCTAATGGCGTTTTAATATATATTGCTGTAAAAAGTAAGCAATTTGCTATTTGTGGCGACGATGGTATAAACAAAGTTGTTCCTAGCGATTTCTGGGAATCTACTAAAAATATTATGGCAAATCATTTTCAGAATGGAAATTTCAAACAAGGGTTAGTTGATGGTATTCTTAAAGCCGGTGAACAACTCAAAAAATATTTCCCGTATCAAGATGATGATACAAATGAATTATCTAACGAAATATCTAGAGGATAATGAATTTACT
The DNA here is from genome assembly GCF_039932285.1 of Flavobacterium sp. GTDB lineage: Bacteria > Bacteroidota > Bacteroidia > Flavobacteriales > Flavobacteriaceae > Flavobacterium. Next base: position 4,194 of record NZ_JBDTQE010000046.1, on the reverse strand, counting down.
TAAAAAGAATACTCCCTTTTTGTTCCAAATATTAGTTTGTTTTTTCTTTACACAAATTGGTTTTGCACAATTTACTATACCAGAAATTCCTAAATTTCAGACTTCAGTTTATGATTATGCCAATGTTTTAAGTACAGAAGAAAAATCACAGCTGGAAGAAAAATTAATTAAATATTCCGACTCGACAAGCACTCAAATTGTAGTAATTACGATTGAAAGTCTAAAAGGTGAAGATATTGGCATTCTAACTCCAAAATGGGGACAAACTTGGGGAATTGGGGGAACAAAACAAAATGATAATGGTGTTGTAATACTGTTAGCTAAAGCCGAGAGAAAAATTTGGATATCAGCAGGATATGGTCTTGAAGACAGACTAACAGCAGGAATTGGTGGGGAAATAACCAGAAATATTATAATCCCTGAATTTAAAGCAGGAAGTTACTACAACGGATTAGACAAAGGTACTGATGCGATTTTTGATGTTTTTAAAGGTAAATACAAAGGAACAAGGAAAGGAGATAAAGATGGCGGCGGAATTCCTATTGTGTTTTTTATTATTATTTTCATCATTATACTTGTCATAATTTCTAGAAACAATAAAGGAAACGGAAGCGGAATTGGCAGGTCACCTAGTTTACTTGATGTGATTATTTTAAGTAATTTGGGACGTAGTAGCGGAGGAGGATTTGGTGGTTCATCTGGAGGAGGCTTTTCTGGTGGCGGAGGTTTCGGCGGCGGCGGTTTCTCTGGCGGTGGAAGTGGTGGAAGTTGGTAAAACATTTTTAATTAAATAAATTTTAGATTACCCACTCCTTATTTTTTATCTTACCTTACTTCTTAATACAAAATAATGTAAAAATTTAGGGAAAAATCTTTTTAGATAAACGCCTAAAATTTCTTTTCCTCCTATATAAGTTTCAAATTTCTTTTCCTCCACAGCTTTTACAAACTTTTTAGCGAAAACAGACACAGGCATACCATTTTGTGTGGCATTATCGTCTGTATTTTGTTTAGATCCATCAGCTGTTAAGGCATTTTTAGCTACATTGGTTTGAATGAATCCAGGACAAACTAATGTCACATGTATGTTATCTTTTTGATGTTCCATCCGTAAAACATCAAAAAAACCATGTAAAGCATGCTTCGCACCACAATAACCCGAACGATAAGGGGAACCAAATTTGCCCATTAAACTGGTTATTGTCACAAAGTGCCCATTCCTATTTTGAATAAAATGCGGTAAAATAGCTTTTGTTATAGCAACTGTTCCTAAATAATCAACCTCTATAAGTTTTTTATCAACTTCAAAATCAGTTTCAACAAGAAGTGAACGTTGACTCACTCCTCCGTTATTAATTAACACATCAACTTTTCCAAAAGCAGCAATTGCTTTTTCGACATGATTTTTAGCATGATCAAAATCAGATAAATCGAAAGGAAGCAAAATTACCTCAGTATTGCATTTAGATTTTACTAATGCTAAAGCATCTTGATTTCTGGCTGAAAGTATGAGTTTACAATTTTTATTATTTGCTAATTCATAAGCTAATGCTTCTCCAATTCCAGACGATGCTCCAGTAATCCAGACTATTTTGTTATTGATTGATTTCATAAAAAAAAGTTCATTATGTTTAAGTAAACATAATGAACTTTTTTTATATTGAATTAAAAACTATTTCTCTCTAATATAAATATCTATTGGCACACCTTCAAAATCCCAATTCTCACGGATTTTGTTTTCTAAGAAACGCTTGTAAGCATCTTTTACATATTGTGGCAAGTTGGCAAAAAAAACAAACTGAGGCGTTGGTGTTGGCAACTGCATACAATATTTAATTTTCACAAACTTCCCTTTCAATGCTGGTGGCGGATGATTTTCGATAATTTTCAACATGTATTCGTTAAATTTCGAAGTCGAAATACGTTGTTGTCTGTTCTCATAAACCTGAACAGTAGCCTCTAGCGCTTTAAGCAAACGTTGTTTTGTAAGTGCCGATACAAAAAGAATAGGCACATCGACAAATGGCATTAATTCTTCACGAATTTTAGCTTCATAATCACGAGTTGACATCGTGTCTTTTTCGACCAAATCCCATTTGTTTACTAAGATAACAACACCTTTTCTGTTCTTTTCAGCCAACCAAAAAATACTTTGGTCTTGGCCTTCAAAACCACGAGTGGCATCAATAATCAAAATACAAACATCAGCATGTTCAATAGCACGTACAGAACGCATTACTGAATAGAATTCTAAATCTTCCTTTACTTTCGCTTTACGACGAATTCCTGCAGTATCGACCAAATTAAATTCGAAACCGAAACGATCGTATTTTGTATCTATTGCATCACGAGTAGTTCCCGCAATATCAGTAACCATAAATCTTTCTTTACCAATTAAAGCATTGATAAAACTAGATTTTCCAGCATTAGGACGACCAACAACTGCAAATCGTGGTAAAACGATTTCTTCTTGAGTTGGTAATGGTTTTACAGGAAACGCATCAATAAGTGCGTCTAATAAATCTCCTGTTCCACTTCCTGAAATACTTGCAAAAGTATAATATTCGCCCAATCCAAGATTGTAAAACTCGATGGCATCTTTTTCGCGCATCGCATTATCAACCTTATTTACGGCAAGTAAAACCGGTTTTGTTACTTTACGTAACATTTTAGCAACAGCATCATCCATAGGAGTGATTCCTTCTTCTACATCGACTACGAAAATAATTACATCGCTCTCGTCGATAGCTAATTCTACTTGTTTACGGATTTCTCCCTCAAAAACGTCGTCCGAACCTCTTATGTAACCACCAGTGTCAATTACAGAAAATTCTTTTCCGTTCCATTCGCTTTTGCCATAATTACGATCACGGGTTACACCCGAAATCGAATCAACAATCGCTTCTCTTCTTTGTATCAGCCTATTAAAAAGGGTCGATTTCCCTACATTAGGTCTTCCTACTATCGCAACAATGTTATTCATATTTATTATTTTAGAGTGCAGATTTTAGATTTGCTTCGCCTGTTCGCACTTTCAGGCTCGGGTCAGATTTTAGTTTCCCAAAATCATTAAGTTTCTAAAAATCAGCAATAAAGTATTTTTAATTTTTTGCAAAGGTAGTTATAAAAAGCTACAAAGCTACAAAGTTGCAAAGTTGCAAAGATTTTATTTTTTCAGGAGCTATTTCCTGCTATTCGCTCTATCTTTTTTGAGCTAAAGGAGCTCAAAAAAGGATGCCACTACTATCAGGGCTACACCAACATTCCCAATTTATTCATGATTTTTTTAAATCTAAATTCAGAAATCTAAAATCTATTGATTATAACCAAAACGCTTCAACATATTCACGTTACTTCTCCAGTTTTTATTCACTTTCACATACAATTCTATATGTATTTGTTTTCCGAAAAACTTCTCTAAATCGGCACGAGACTCTATCCCTACTCGTTTTAGCGCTTCTCCTTTATGACCTATGATAATTCCTTTTTGAGTTTCGCGCTCTACCATTATAAGAGAACGGATACGGATAATATTATCATCTTCAAAAAATTCTTCCGTTACGATTTCTACTGCATACGGAATTTCTTTACTATAATGTAGCAAGATTTTTTCACGAATGGTTTCGTTTACAAAGAATCTTTCTGGCTTGTCTGTAAGTTGATCTTTAGGATAATAAGCTGGAGATTCTGGCAATAATTTTATGATTCTGTCAAAAACTTCTGGCACATTAAAATTCTGTAATGCCGAAATTGGAAAAATTTCTGCATTAGGAACTTTGGCAGTCCAAAAAGCTACTTGCTCTTCTAGTTGTTCTTGATTTGAAGTATCTATTTTATTTAAAAGTAATAAAACAGGAATTTTTGCATTAATTATTTTATTAAAAAAAGCTTCGTCTTTCAAATCTTGCTCACCAATTTCGACCATATAAATCAAAACATCGGCATCTTCGAAAGCTGATTTTACAAAATTCATCATCGATTCCTGCATTTCATATGCTGGTTTAATAATTCCTGGTGTATCAGATAAAATCATCTGAAAATCTTCACCGTTTACAATTCCAAGAATTCTATGACGTGTTGTTTGTGCTTTTGATGTAATAATTGATAATCGCTCTCCAACAAAGGCATTCATCAACGTTGATTTACCAACGTTTGGATTTCCTATGATGTTTACAAAACCTGCTTTATGTGACA